>DATCXG010000539.1:0-3145 GCA_036565945.1 Gemmatimonadaceae bacterium | reverse complement strand
CACAGGCGGAGCCAGCCCTTGCCGCGCCGCCGCTGCCCGCGCCTCGCCGATCGCCTGGTCGAGCATGCGGTACGGCACTGCCCAGTCGGTGGAAACCTTGCGGCCGCCACTCATACGGAGTGCGGAGCCGCGTTCATTCATCCGCGCGGGCACCGCGTGCCGTAGCCGCCGTGCCTCGCGCAACTCAGCCTCGCTCTCCAGCACGCGTGCGTCGGCAATCGCCGCGTGGTGGCGCTCGGCGAGAGCCACCCATTCGTCGAGCGTCACATCCTCGTGACAATCGCTCGCCTCTTCGCAGTAGACCAACGACCGGCCGGTGCCGACACCGCGCCCGCCACCCCATTCGCTGCCGCCATCCGCTGCGCGCACGATCTCCAGCGCTGCCTGGTCGAAGTACTCCAGGCAGCGCGCGCTCACTCGATTGGATTCGCGCGCGGCCACTACGAAGGCCAGTGCGTCGGCCTCTGATTCGAACGGTATCGCCAGCCCCCGTACCATCCCGGGTAGCGGGAGGAGCGAGAGCTCGGCCTCCACGATGACGCCGAGCGTGCCTTCGCTGCCAACGAACCAGTCGACTGGGTCCTGCGCCATTGCGTAGCCCACGGTGTTCTTCTCCAGCCGCGCGCGACGTACCTCGATCGTATCGCCGCACGCGAGCACCACCCGGAGGGACAGCACGTGCGCTCTGGTGGTGCCGTAACGCAGGGAACGTGCACCAGACGCGTTGCAGGCGAGCGCCCCGCCCACTGTTGCCTCCTCCTCGCTCGTGGGGTCCGGGGCAAAGAGGAGGCCGTGCTCCGCGGCCGCGCGCCTGACCACCGCAACTGGCACACCCGGTTGCACTCGTACCGTGCGGGCGGTGTGATCGATATCGAGTATGCGATCGAGGGCTCGGAGAGAGAGCAGTATGCCCTGGTCAGTGATCGACGCTCCGGTCGTGCTCGACTGACCACCTGCGGCCGTGACACACGTGGCGCTGGCCGACGCGCCGCGCAGGATCTCGACCACCTCATCGGCCGACTCCGGGCGGGCCACGAGCTCGGGCACCAGCTCCAGCCCGGATGCGTCATGGCTGGAGGCGAGGCGTACGGCCTTGTCAGCGCTCGGTATGACCGTCATCAGCCTGGGTGCGTGGGTGGGGGCGGTGGTGGACGCCGGAAGGCCCAGCTCATGCTTCGCGGAAGTGGACTATGGTGGCCGAGAGAACGTCCGGCAGGTCGAGGAGCGTACGCCGCAAGTCCTCGTTCACCTCGCCGTCCACGGAGATGGCGGCCAACGCCTCGCCGCCCTGCAGCAGGCGCGCCTGATGGTACTCGGCGATGTTCACGCCGGCCGCGCCCAGCACCGTCCCCACTCGCCCGATAACGCCGGGAACATCGTGATTGGTGAGGACCACCAGCGAGCGCCTTGGCGCGATGTCCACGCGGAAGTCGCCGATTCGCGTGATGCGTGGCGGGGTGCCGGGCGCAGCCACGCCAGCCACAACTATGCCCTGAACACCACCGCCCAACCCCACTTCGAGAGCGCTCGGGTGGTCGAGCTGCGACGACTCCGCCAGCATGAGCTCGAGCCCGTGTGATTCTGCCAGCGTGCGAGCATTGATGAGATTGAGGCGGTCCACGTCGAGCACCCCCTCGAGCGCACCCATGGCGGCCGCCGCGAGGATGGCCCCGCTGCCGCCGGCGAGCGCCGATCCGCAGCGCAGCGTGAGCCGGCTGAGCACGCGTACTTCGCGGTCGGTGAGTAGGGCGCGGGCTATGGCACCGGCGCGGCGGGCAACGAGCAACGCGGGCTGAAGTTCCTCCCAGCGCATCCCGTTCACCGACGCCACGTTCACGGACCGCGACAGCTCCCCCGATAGCAGCGCATCGCGCACGGCGACGCACACATCCACCGCCACGTTGCGCTGCGCCTCGGCAGTGGACGCGCCGATGTGCGGAGTGAGCACTACGTTGGTCGCCGTGCGCAGCGGGTGGTCGGCTGCCAGGGGCTCCGCGGTGTAGACATCGATCACCGCGCCGAACAGTGTACCATCGGTGAGCGCGTCCACCAGCGCGGACTCCTCGATGATTCCACCGCGAGCCAGGTTTGCGACGATGGCGCCGGCCGGCAGCTGCGCGATCTCTCGCCGGCCAATCATTCCCCTGGTCTCAGCATTGAGCGGTGTATGGACCGTGATGATATTCGATGCCGCCAGAAGGTCAGCGAGCGAGGCCGCGCGGCGTACGTGCAGGGCGTCGAAGCGCTCGTCACCCACGTACGGGTCGTAGCTGATCACCGTCACGCCGAACGCCCTGGCGCGCTTGGCTACCTCTCCACCGATCCGCCCGAGGCCCACGATCCCCAGGGTACGCCCTCTGAGCTCGCTGCCGAGCAGCCTGCTTCGCTCCCATCTGCCGGCGTGCATTGAACTGTCGGCCAGCGGCAGGTGGCGGAGGAGCGACAGGAGCCCGCCGAAGAGGAGCTCCGCCACCGCGACCGTGTTTCCGGCCGGTGCGTTGATCACCGCTACGCCGAGCTCTGTGGCGGTGTCGAGAGCGATGTTGTCCACGCCAACGCCGGCGCGGCCGATAACGCGGAGTCTGGTGCCTCGCCGGAGCAGTTCCCTGGATATCCGGGTGGCGCTGCGCCCGATGAGCGCATCGTAATTGTTGATGCGTTCGAGCAGATCGGCGCTCGGGAGGGTAGGCACCGTGTCTACCTGGAACGCAGTCTCGCTCGTGAGCACATCGATTCCATCGCGATCGATGTCGTCTGTAACCAGGATGCGGTAGGATGCGCTCATATGGAGTGGCGGAGTGGTGCTTCTGGAGGGAACGGAAAACTACATCGCGCGGATGGTCCTCGCCATTGGATCCACATTCCGGCGTCTCGCTGTCCTCGTACCTGACGAAGCCGAGCCGGATCTGGCTGGCTCGAGCGCGGCGCGGGCACTGGACATGAGCACGACTCGCCTGCATGTAGAGGGAGGCGGTTACGCGGAGCGGCGCACCGGAGGGCTGGAGTAGCGCGTAGTCCTCGAGCATGTGGTCTCCAGGTAAGGTGGTTGCGCGGAATGACACATCTCAGGAGCATCACGATCGAGCCGCGAGAGATGCTGGTCGACACGGCGTGCAAGTGGATAGCCGAGTCGATAGCGGCGGCG
>DATCXG010000527.1:0-5014 GCA_036565945.1 Gemmatimonadaceae bacterium | reverse complement strand
TCGGCGACCATGAAGACTTCTTTCGCGCCCGCGCCCAACGCGGAGTCGCGCACGGCGCGCTTCTCCACCTCGGTGATGCCTGACGGCACGCAGACGATCACCCTGGGCTTCACCTTGAACACGTGGTTCTCGATGATCAGGGTGAGGAAGTAGCGCAGCATCTTCTCGGTGACGTCGAAGTCCGCTATGACGCCATCCTTCATGGGACGCACCGCCAGTATCCCCTCTGGCGTACGACCGAGCATGCGCTTAGCCTCGAGTCCCACTCCCTTTATCTTGCCTGTGGAGCGGTCGATGGCGACGACCGAGGGCTCGTTGAGCACGATGCCCTCGCCCTTGACGTAGATGAGCGTGTTCGCCGTGCCAAGATCCACGGCGATAGCGTTAGCGGGAAAGAATGTTCCCGCTTTGAACAAGGGCCAACGCATCAGGGTATCTGTGTCGCGTTCCGAGAGGAACGAGGTAGGCAGGAAGAGAACACGGCGGTCGGACTGACGCGGGTTAAGCTAGCGGTGAAGTGACGTCGCGGCAAGGCGTTTACTTGACTCAGCCCGGCCTGATCAGGTATCGTCGCACGCATGGCCATTCTTCACCTCCCTGAGATTGCGATTGTGGATGCCCAGCTCTGCGATGCATGTGGGCTGTGCCTTCCTCTCTGTCCTCCCGGCGCGATCGGCATGCGCCGCGAGGGCCTCTTCATAGACGATTCAATCTGCACCGGGTGTCGCAAGTGCGTCGACCCTTGTCCGGTTGGCGCACTCTCGATGATACCACGCCCCTCCCCGGCCGCCGGGGACCGGGACCCTTCCCCATCCCGATGATGCGGAGCCGCTGCGATGCTCTGGTGATCGGCGGGGGTCCCGGCGGGCTGATAGCCGCGCGGGAGCTCGCCGCGAGCGATCCTGGACTGGATGTACTCCTGCTCGAACGCGACCGAGCCATTGGCGCACCGGTGCGCTGTGGCGAGGGCGTGGGGAGTCAGGGCGTCTCGGAGTTCATCGACCCCGTGGGTGCGTCCTGGGTCTCGCGGCGCATCACGCGTGTGATCTTCCGCGCACCCGGCGGTGCCGAGGTGCGGGTAGCCGAGGGCGATGTGGGCTATATCCTCGACCGCACGCGCTTCGAGCCGGCTCTGGCGGCGGAGGCTGGGCGACTGGGTGTCGAGGTGCTGCTGGGAACGGAAGCCACCGGTATGCGACGCACGGGGACTGGCTGGGAGATCTCCACCCGTGGCCCGATGGGCGAGGGAAGCATCACCGCCAGGCTGGTGATCGGCGCGGACGGGGTGGACGGCATGGTCGGGCGCTGGGCAGGGTTGGACACGCGAGTGCCGTCGCGCGACATGGAGAGCTGTGCTCAGTACGTGGTAGCCGGTATCGATTTTGATCCCGACGCCATCTATCTGCACTTCGGCCACGAGATAGCCCCGGGCGGCTACGCCTGGGTATTCCCCAAGGGAGTTGGTGTGGCCAACGTGGGCCTCGGCATCGTGGCTCTGCGCGCCGAGCCGGGCGTGCCGGCGCGTCGCTACCTGGATCGGTACATGGCCCAGTACTTCCCTACCGGGGTGCGGACCGGCTATACGGTGGGCGGGGTCATCGTGCATCCTACGGTGAAGCGCACCGTGGCCGACGGCGTCCTTCTATGCGGGGATGCCGCTCACATGATCAATCCACTCTCTGGCGGCGGCATCGTGAACGCCATGAAGGCTGGCCGCCTGGCAGCGCAGGTGGCCTCCCAGGCCCTTGCCGTGGGCGACACCAGTTCGGCCTTCCTGCAGCGGTACCACGAGGCGTGGATGGCCCTTCTGGGTGACGACCACCTACGCTTCCACAAGCTCAAGGACGCCCTGAGCAAGTTCGACGACTCCTTCTTCGATTCCCTTGCAGGCTCGGTTAACCGGATCCCCGAGGAGAAGCGCACCCTCCGCCGTATCTTCACCGCCGCCCTCACGCGGCACCCAACACTGCTGCCCGTGGTGGTGAAGTACTTCGTGTGACCGGAACTACGGGGTTCAGGGTTTAGGGTGCAGGGTTCAGGAACTGCAGGGATCAGGAAGCAGGGATCAGGGATCAGAGAGGGCTCCTCGGGAGAGAGCCCACCCCCGAGGCAGTTCCTGCTCCCTGATCCCTGCTTCCTGATCCCTGTACTTACTACTCCCTCCCCGCCGTCGTGAGCGGTTTGCCATCGGCGTCGAGGAGCTGGACGTCGCCGAGGCCGAGCTCGCGGATGCCGGCTTCGATCTTGGCGCGGTCGCCGGCTATCACCCAGACCTCGTGGGTAGGTGCCAGGTAGCTGGAGACGGACCTGGCCAGGTCATCTGTGGTCAGCGCTCGCACGCGCTTGCCGTAGGTGGCGTAGTAGTCCTCCGGGAGTCCGTACGTGACGATCTCTCGCAGGGCGCCGGATACCGCGCTTCCGGTCTCCCATCGGCCAGCGAGGGTGAGGGTCTGGCGGCCCTTGGCCGCTTCCAGTTCATCCGCGGTGATGGGGCGGCTCGCGGTGACGTCGTTTAGCTCCTTCGCCAGCTCCTGGAGTGACTCCTTCGTCTTATCGGTCTGCACCGGTGCGTAGATGATCCACGGGCGCTGACCCCGTGCATCGTAGGCGAAGCTGAACACCCCGTACGACCAGTGCTTGTCCTCGCGCAGGTTCATGTTGATTCGCGAGACGAAGCCACCGCCGAATGCGTTGTTGAAGGTGTCAAACGCCAACTCCTGCCTGTCCGCCCTGGGCGCTATGAGCGTGCCGCCGAAGATCATCGACTGGTCCGCGCCGGGACGGTCGAGGATGAATACCTTCGTCCTGGCGGGACCCTTTACCTTGGCGATGTTATTGGTCGGCACATCGCCGGGCTTCCAACCCTTGAAGGCACGTTCCAGCCTGGGTGCCAGCTCGGACATTGTGATGTCGCCAACCACCACGAGCGCCGCGTGGTTCGGCTTGAACCGGCTGTCGTGGAAGCGGGCGAGGTCCTCCCGGGTCATCGCGCTCACGGACGCCTCGGTGCCGGTACCAGTGAGTGGCTGCGAGTACGCGTGGCCCTTGTCGTAGAGTAGGGCGGGTAGAACGCGGAGCGCCATGCCCACGGGCTGGACCTTCTCCTGCTGGATGCGCGCGAGGGTGCTCTTCTTGACGCGGGCGAGATCCGCCGCCGGGAAGGCCGGGTGCATGACCACGTCGGCGAACAGGTCCAGCGAGGGGTCGAGCTTGTCCTTCAACGTGGAGAGTGAGACGGTGGAGACGTCCAGGCCCGAGCTGGTGGAGAGATCCGCGCCCAGTGATGCCAACTCGTCACCGATCTGCAGCGCGCTACGCCGCGACGTTCCTTCGTCCAGCATGCTCATCGTCAGCGATGCCATTCCGGGTGTCGCTGCTGCGTCAGCCGCGTAACCGGCATCCAGGATGAGCGCCATGCTCACTACCGGCACCGCCGTTCGGCGCGCGAGCACCACCTCGAGTCCGTTCGAGAGCTTACGTCGCTCGGCGGGAGGAAGCGGAGCTTCCGGCGGTGTACCCACGTCTGGCAGCGTCTTCCGATCGACATCGCTCGGGGCCGCAGCGTAGTCGGGGAATGGGTGGACCGCGAGTGCGTAGGCGCCATCGCTCAGCCAGCGCTTCGCCGCCGACTGCGCAGCGGCCGGTGTCGCCATCATGATGCGGTGCATCATCGCCTTGTAGCTCTCTGGGTCGCCCGAATACACCTGCCCCTGGGCGAGGATATCGGATTTGCCGCCAAATCCGCCGATTCGCTCCATGCCGCGGATGAAGTCGGCGCGGATCGCGGTCTTCACTCGCGCCAACTCCTCGGCGGTGGGGCCGCCCGCGAGGAACTTCGCGACCTCCTCGTCCACCGCCTTTTCCACGGCGTCGAGATCGCCGCCGGGCTGCGCGGTGGCCGTCACGATGAACTGCCCGCCTATCTCACGATCACGAATGAACGCTGATGCGCTGGTAGCGATGCGGTCGCGGTAGACGAGCCGCTTATAGAGCCGCGATGTCTTTCCAATGCCCAGGACGTGGGCGGCGATGCCGAGATCGGCAGCGTCGGCGGTGCCGTAGCCGGGGATGTTCCAGACCTTGTAGATGCGAGCCTGCGGCACCCGGTCCTGCATGCTCTGGCGGTGCGTGCCCGTCATCTTCGCGACCCAGGCATCCTGCACGACCACTGGCGGACCGCTGGGGATGTCCCCGAAGTAACGTTCGACCCTCTTCAGAATGTCGTCGGTGTCGACATCGCCCGCGATCGACAGTGTTGCGTTGGCCGGGCCGTAGTAGGTGCGGAACCATTCCTTCACATCGTCGAGCGATGCCGCATTGAGGTCATCCATTGATCCGATCACGTCCCACGAGTACGGATGACCGCTGGGATAGGTGTTCTCGGAGATGTTGTTCCACACCTTGCCGTAGGGCTGGTTCTCGCCCTGCCGCTTCTCGTTCTGGACTACTCCACGCTGTTCGTCGAGCTTGGCCTGGTCGATGGCACCCACCAGGTGGCCCATCCTGTCGGACTCGAGCCAGAGCACGCGGTCGAGCGCAGAGACGGGAACGTTCTCGAAATAGTTGGTGCGGTCCTCGTTGGTGGTGCCGTTCAGGTCCGTGGCGCCGATGGGCTCCACCGCCTTGAAGTAATCGTCGTTGTAGTCCTCGCTGCCGTTGAACATCAGATGCTCGAACAGATGAGCGAAGCCGGTCTTGCCGGGTCGCTCGTTCTTCGAGCCGACGTGATACCACACGTTGACGGCAACGATGGGTGCCTTGTGGTCCTCGTGCACGAGCAGCGTGAGGCCGTTCTTCAGGACGAATTTCTTGTAAGGAATGTCCGGAATGGAAGCGGACGCTGTGGCGGCTCGAGATGACCGCGCGGCTGGTGCTGTTCGAGATTGTGCGCCGCTCATCGGAGCGGCTGATGCCAGGGCGGCTGCTACGGCAATCACACGGCTGATGTACACGTGGGCCTCAGCACGAGAAGGGGAAGGTGAACATGCTGGTGCCTTCGGCTCGTCGCAAGACT
>DATCXG010000509.1:0-28521 GCA_036565945.1 Gemmatimonadaceae bacterium | reverse complement strand
ACGCGCGGCTCCCAGGAAGGCCAGCGCCGCCACAGCCGCCAACACCGCTACCGCGCCACGGCGCAGAGCCCGCCGGTGGAGTGCAGGAGCGAGCACCGACCCCGAGCTCGCGAGCCGCGCCGCCAGCGCGCGAGCAGCGTGAGCACCCAACTCCCCGGAGTCGGCCACTTCGAGCACGCCGCGTAACGAGCCTGATCGAAGTGCTCGCTCCCGCTCGATCTCACCGGCTATCGTGGCCTGTGTCGCCGATCGCCGCACATCGCGCTGAGTCCCCCAGAGCACAGCGCCCATCGCGGCCAGAGCCAGCGCCCACGCGAGCAGCGGACCGCCGGGCAGTGTGATCCAGCGCGCTCCACCCAGAGCCAGCACACTGGCTGCAATCACCACGGCAGCCAGAGCCAGCGCGGCGGCCACGCCACGCGCCGCGAGGGCAACACCGAGCCGCGATCGCTCGCGGCGTACCAGTTGCGCTACGGTCATGATACCGGACGACTCGTCACCGCGTACACGAACAGGTTGACGCCCATCCGGAGCGCCGCCTCGTGCTTCGCCGGTGGATCGTGGTGCACCTCCGGATCTTCCCAACCATCGCCGAGATCACACTCGTAATCGTAGAACACCGCCAGCCGATCGCCCAGAAAGATACCCAACCCCTCGGCAGGCTTGCCGTCGTGCTCGTGGATCTTGGGCAGCCCCTTCGCGAAGTCGTAGACCACGTGATAGATGGGGTGTGAAAGCGGCACATCCACCAGCGGCCGATCGGGGAACACGCGCTTGATCTCGCGTCGGAAGCTCGGATCCATGCCGTAGTTATCGCTGAAGTGGATGAAGCCCCCGCGTTCCAGGTACTCGCGAAGTCGTGCCACCTCCGCGTCGCTGAAATGGATGTTGCCGTGACCGGTGACGTGGATGAATGGATAGTCCCAGAGCCGGTCGTCCAGCGGCGTGACGCGCGCCTCCGTACGCTCCACCCTCAGCGACGTGCGTGTCGCGATGGCTTCGAGCAGATTCGGGATGCTCGACGGATTGGCGTACCAGTCGCCACCGCCATCGTACTGCAGTCTGGCGATAGTCATCCGGAACCCATCCGCGAAGGGCGCTGGCGCGGGGGTGCTGGACGGCCGTGCGGTCAGCGTGAGTACGAGTGTTACAGCGAGAGCGACTGCACGTAGCATCTGGACGGCCTATGCGGAGAACTGCGTCACTGGGAATTCGAGTCGGGATCGTGCACCGGCGAATGCGAATCGGGATCTTGCGCCAGGCGGTATGCCGCGTTGCGCGCAACCCCGTACTCTGCTATCAAGGTACGCGCCACATCGCGCGCACTGGCCCCCGCCGCGCGCAACGCACGTGCCTGAGCGCGTACAGCAACCTCGTCGAGCACAGCCGGCGCGCCACTGCTCCCGGCGAGCACGATCACCACCTCGCCGCGCGGTGGCGTACTCTCGTAGTACAGCGCCAGCTCGCCCACCGTTCCGCGCCTTACCTCCTCGAACTGCTTGGTGAGCTCCCGCGCGACCGCCACGGGCCGCTCCGCCGCGCCATGCTCGGCCAGATCCACCAGCGTGGCCGGCACCCGGCTGGGCGCCTCGTACACGATTGCCGTATGCGTGAGCGCACCAATCTCGTCGAGGAGCTCACCTCGTTCCCGGCCCTTGCGCGGCAGGAAGCCGTAGAAAGTGAAGCGCTCCGTCTCGATTCCCGATACCACCAATGCCGCCAGCAATGCCGACGCACCCGGTATGGGAACAACCCTCACCCCCGCCTCGATCGCAGCGCTCACGAGTCGCGCCCCGGGGTCGGAGAGCAGAGGGGTGCCGGCGTCCGAGATGAGCGCGACACTCTCGCCGTCCACGAGACGCTCGACGAGCCGCGGAGTGGCGCGCGCCTCGTTGTGCTCATGGTACGAGGTGAGCCTCGTACGGATCCCGTAGCGGTCGAGCAACCGTCGCGAGTGCCTGGTATCCTCGGCCAGAATGAGCGACACCCCCGAGAGCGTCTCCAACGCTCTGGGCGAGATGTCGTCCAGGTTGCCTATTGGCGTACTCACCACGTAGAGGTGGCCGGGCCCGTCCGTCATGCGTGTAGCGCGCTCCACGATGAGGTTTGCCGCCGGCTCAGGACGGCCGGTTGGCGCATTTCAGTCTAATCTCCGGGCGCCAGGAAAGGGCATCGGGGGGCCATCGGCCGGAGCCGGCTGGATAGCCTCACCCTCGGAGCGCAGCACGGCGTGGCCCGGGGTCGAAGCGGAAGAGGCCTGGTGCGCGATGCGGGAGCGGGTTGGGGCCTACCTACGATGAAGGGGCGTAGCGCCGGCACGCTTCACGAGTGCCTGGAACCACGCCCCCTGCCCAACTTGCCCGTCAGTTGCCTCGTCGCAACCTATCGTTCAGTCGCGTCGCGAGCACGACGTCCCGTTGGCCGTCACGCTCCCGCGACTTGCCCTCAGTTACCGTGCTCCCTGAACTTGGAGTCCAACTTCGCCTTGGGCACGGCACCGATCACCGTATCGACGAGCTTCCCATCCTTGAAAAACAGGACTGTGGGTATCGAGCGGACGTTGAAGCGGGTGGATGTGGCCTGGTTAGCGTCCACGTCCAGCTTGGCCACCTTTGCCTTGCCGTTGTATTCCGAGGCAAGCTGGTCGAGGATCGGACCGATCAGGCGGCACGGTCCACACCACGTCGCCCAGAAATCCACCACCGCCAGCCCATCGTGCTTCTCGATCTCCTGCTCGAAGGTCGCATCCGTCACGACCAATGCGTTCGACATGTCCTTGCTCCATGGCGGGCCTCGCACCCTATGCGCCCGCGGTTAAGTTTCCCTGCCAACTCCATCACTGGAAGCGATACCCCCATGCCCCCACCCGCCCGTCGCGGACCGCGCATCGCCCACGTCGGCATTGCCGTTCGTGCCCTCGACGAGATGCTCCCTTTCTATCGCGATGTGCTCGGGCTCCCCGAAGTGCCGCTCGACGATGCCGACGGTGCCAGCATCGTTGGCGTCGAGGCGGGAGAGTCGCTCGTGGAGCTTCTGGAGCCCGCCACTGCCGGTTCGCCCATCGCGAAGTACATTGACCGGCGCGGCCCAGGAATCCACCATATCTGCTTTGCGGTAGACGACCTGGATGCGGCTCTCGAGCGCTGCCGCCACGCCGGGGTAAGGCTGATCGATGAGGTGCCGCGCGTGGGCGCGGAAGGGAAGCGCATTGCCTTTCTGCATCCCGGAGCCACCGGCGGCGTGCTCATCGAGCTCACGGAATATTAACGCTCAGGACAGGCGATTCGTTCCCGGAGAAAGACCTCTTCACGGTGTGGTGCAGAGATCCTTTACCGGTTCGAGCGGAACGTCCTGAACGTACCATCGATTGGATGGGCCGAGCACTGTCGTGAAGGTAGCCTGGCGGGTGAGGGAGCCCTTGGTGAGGCTCACGGCCAACGCATGGGTCTCGGCGCCAGTACGGCTATCACTCTGGATATCGAACTTGTCGTGCGAGAGGTAGCACTGCATGATGAGCTCACGACGCTCGAGCTGCGCGCGGTCCACCTGGTCACGCGCGGGGCCCTTGGGGGTCCCCCAGATGACAGACATCGCCTGCAGGTCCTGCGCGCTCACGGCCGCAAGGAAAGATTCCACGGCGGCTCGCGGCGAGACTGCACCAGCGAGTTGCCGCTCACCGGCCGCGTTGCCATATGACGGGGTACTGCGACAGGCCACGGCCACGAGCAGGATCAGGGCGATACGTTTCACGAGGTCACTCCGGTATTGTCGGGTGCGAACCTAACTTCGAGCGCGAATGCCAGCAACCCATCAACGACTGTATATCAACATCGACCACGTGGCGACTTTGCGCCAGGCGCGTCGCACATATGAACCAGACCCGGTAGCCGCGGCCGCGCTCTGCGAGGACGCGGGCGCTGACGGGATCACCGCTCACCTGCGAGAGGACCGGCGTCACATCCGAGACGACGATGTCGTGCGCCTGTCACGTGAGGTGCGCACGGTTTTCAATCTCGAGATGGCGCTGACGGACGAGATTCTCGACATAGCCGAGCGGCTTCACCCCTACCAGGTTACCTTCGTGCCGGAACGAAGGGAGGAAGTTACCACCGAGGGGGGCCTGGACGTCTCACACGACTCCGTGAGGTTGGCCAGCGGGATCGAGCGGTTGAAACGTTCGGGGCTCCGTATCAGTCTGTTCATTGACCCGCTTCCAGAGGCCGTGGAGCGCTCATGCGAGCTGGGAGCCGATGCCGTCGAGCTTCACACCGGCGCATATGCCAACAACGATATGAGCCGGGCCACGCTCGAGGCGCTGCGCGTGGCAGCGGCGAGATCCGCGGAGTTGGGATTGGCCGTGCACGCCGGCCACGGGCTCACGTTGCGGAACGTGGCCCCGGTCGCGGCGATCCCGGAGATCGAGGAGCTCAACATCGGCCACTCGATAGTTAGCAGGGCGGTGTTCGTGGGACTCGCCGAAGCGGTGCGCGAGATGCGCGCCGCCATGGACTCGGCCCGGTCGGGGGACGGGCGCTAACATGAGTCGGCGAGGAATGCCAGCGGTGGCGTGGGGGAGTTGCTCGCCAGGGCTCTGAGCGGGCTGGTAGAAGTGGTACCATGTACTGGCTGCAACGCGATAACCAGGGAGTGGGAATGAGCTCGTCGGCGGGCGTGCTGGACTTCTTCATCATCGAGGCGAACGAATACATCGAGCGGCTCGACGGGCTGCTCGCCTCGGCCGGGGCTCATGGACCCGACACCGCAGCATTCGCGCGTAACGCCCGAATGCTGCGCGGGAGCGCGACGATGTCGCGGCGGGAGGGGATCGCGGCTGTCGCTGGAGCGCTCGAGCGCTTGGCGCGCGCGCTGGCCAGCAGCGAGTTGCACTGGGACCCGGCACTGGCCGCGGCGGTCACCGGTACCGTTGACGACCTGCGCATACTGCTGCGGAACGCACGCGTCTGGAGCATCAGTGACGACCAGCGCTCGGCTGCGCGCGTGGCGGAACTGGAGCGCTTCTCGCCGCCGTCAGCCACTCCCGGCAGCGCCCCACCGTCATCCGCGTCGCAGAGCGGGAACACATTCCTCTCGCGAGAGACGGCGGACATCTCGCTCGCCCTGGATCGCTTCGACGCTCTACCCAGCGTCGACCTGCTCGCGAAGGCCCTCGACCGCCTCCGCGCGCTGCGCGGAGTGGCCGACGTGCGCGACATGGCGCCGCTGGGCGAGGTGATGGAGGGCGTGGAGGACACGCTCAAGGCGCTGGAACTGGGTTCGATGGATGCCGTGACGGATGCGCAACGCGCACTCACCAGAGCCGCGTCCGCGGTCCTGCGCCGGGCGTCGCACGAGCTCGCCGGACGCGGGCTACCGGCCGCGGAATCGAGCGAACTGGAAGCCTTCCGCGCGGCCATGGCCGCGCTGCCTCAGCACGCCGGGAAGGGCGACCGCATTGTACCGATCACGCAGCTCTTTCACGACGACTCCGGTCCGCACGTCATCTCCACCAGCGCCCACCCCCCCACGACGTCCGCCGAGCGCTTTCGCCTCGAGGTGGTTAGCCTGGCCGAGCACCTGCGAGTAGTGGTGTCCGAGGCCCGCGCCGCCGGCTCCGGCCCGCAACGCGAGCGCGCCGGACGCGAGCTCCGCAACGCGCTGCGTGCTTTGGGCAGTGCCGCCCACAGCTTCGGAGAGAGAACGGTGGCCCGCTTCGCCGCGGAGTGGAGTACTCGCGCCTCGGCGCTCAACGAGCAGGACCTCGTCGCGCTGGACAAGGCTGGCGCGATGCTCGCCGACCCCTCCACCAGCGCCTTCGACATCGAGCGCGGGCTGAACGGTTCGAGCGCTCCGGGCAAGGATACACCAGCGCGCCAGCACTCACCCATACGCACGCCCACCGGGCAGGATCTGCACCGCTTCCTGCAGGATGGGATCGCAGGCTTCCGCCAGCTCGAGGAGCGGCCACTGAGCCCGCCGGCCACGATCCCGGATGACGATGTTGTGCCCATCGAGCAGCTTCTCTATCGCGGTCGAGGCGCGCTCGAACGTGCTTCATCACTGCGCAACGAGCTGCTCGGCGAGCAGGCCGTTCCGCCCCGCGAGGCGGTCCAGGAGCTCTTCGATCTCATCGAGCTGGCACTCGCCGAGTAGCGAGCCATGAAGAACAGCGTTCGTAACACGCTCGGCATCGCGCTCAGCGTAGGGCTGCTTGCGTGGACACTCCACAACGTGGATGTCGGGCTCGTCGTCGAGCATCTGCGCCAGTCCAACCCCTGGCTCTTCGCTGCCGCCGTGCTCATGGGCACACTCATCTTCCCGCTTCGGGCCCGCCGCTGGCGTACGATCCTCGATCCGATAGCGCACCACCTGCCGTTCGGCGTGCTCTGGCGCGCCACCGCCATCGGGATGATGGTGAACAACGTGGCGCCGGCGCGGGCTGGCGAGGTAGCTCGCGCGTACGCCCTGACGAGGGAAACGCCGCGCGTGGGATTCTCCGCATCGTTCGCCTCGCTGGCAGTGGACCGGGTGTTCGATGCGCTGGTGATACTACTCCTGATGGTCGTGGCGATGTTCGACCCGGCCTTTCCTCGCCACCGGCTGATCGCAGGTCAACCCGTGGGGAGCTGGCTGGCGAGCGGTACCGTTTTCCTGGCAGCCGCAGTGGTGGTGCTGTACCTGATCGTGTTCTTCCCGCAGCGCATGATCCGGATCTACGAGGCCTTCGCCCGCCGCGTGGCGCCACGTTTCGAGGAGAAGGGGCGTGAGATACTGCTCGCCTTCGCGTCGGGGCTCGGAGTGCTCCGCTCTCCGGGTCGCTTCGCCGCGGTGTTCGCCTGGACGCTGGCGCACTGGCTGCTCAACGCTCTCGCTTACTGGGTGGCCTTCAGAGCCGTGGGGATCGGCGCGCCCTTCAGCGCGGCCCTCCTGCTCCAAGGACTGGTCGCCATCGGCGTGGCCGTTCCCAGTGCGCCGGGCTTCTTCGGAGTGTTCGAGTACATAGGACAGCAGGGGCTCGGTATCTACGGAGTGGACCCAGCACGCGCCACGAGCTGGGCGATCGGCTTCCACATCCTGACCTTCATCCCGATCACCGTGATCGGCATCTACTACTTTGGCCGGCTCGGGCTGCACTTCCGCGATCTCCAGGAAACAGCCCGCGGCGACGCGGAGCCCGGGCCGGGCACTGACGAGCCGAAGGTGGCCACGCGGCGCGGGGGAGCGGCGTGAGTGAGCTCGCCGCCAGCGTGGTGGCGCACGCCAAGATCAACCTCGGCCTGCGCGTCCTCGCGCGCGAGGAGACGGGCTTTCACGCCATAGAAACTGTGTTCGCGCGGCTCGCACTCGGCGACCTGGTCACGGTGCGGGTAGTGGAGGCTGGCCGCTCGATAGAATGCAGGGGCGCCGACGTTGGCCCGAGCGAGCGGAACCTGGCGTACCGCGCGGCCTCGGCATTCGCCGACACCACCGGATGGCCGCGGGGATTCGCGATAGAGGTCGACAAGCGAGTCCCCGTAGGGGGAGGGCTCGGCGGTGGGAGCGCCGACGCGGGTGCGGTGCTCCGCGCACTCGCCGCCCTCTCGCCGCAGCCCATCTCCCGGAACGAGCTGCTGCGCATCGCGGGACCGCTCGGGAGCGACGTACCATTCCTCACCAGCGAGGCACCGCTCGCACTCGCATGGGGTCGTGGCGAGCGGATGCTCGCACTGCCGCCGCTACCGGAGCGCGAAGTCGCGTTGGTGATGCCCGGATTCGCTGTGGCCACCGCCGAGGCGTATGGCTGGTTGGCGGCCGAGCGCGGCGGCCACACACCGGTGCCGCAATCCCTGGAGCTACAGCAGTTAGCGTCGTGGGACTCCCTGGCACAGTGGGTCGAGAACGACTTCGAGGGCCCCGTCGCTCTCCGCCACCCGGAGATCGTGGCCGCCGTGGACGCCCTCCGGCACGCGGGCGCCTCCATAGCGCTCATGTCGGGCTCGGGGTCCACAGTCTTCGGAGTCTTCGCAGCTGCCCCCGCGCCAGCGTCGCTCGCGGCCACCGTGCCCGGCACCATCGCCATGACCCGTATCCTCACGCACGTACCGCCGGTCCGCCTGATCGAGTGAGATCGGTGGTGCGAGGCTTCAGCCCCCGGTGCGCCTGATCGGGTAAGACCGCTGGTGCGAGGGCGTGAGAGGACTGCGGGCGGGACGGGGAATGGCAGTCGGCGCGAGGTTGGGACGCGGTTGGGGGAGGCCGGACAGGGCCCCTAAGGCAGGCGGCGCGCCCTCGGACAGGTCAGACGAGCGGACGCTCGGGTTGAGACAGGTGACCGCGTTGAGTAGCTTGTGAGGCTGGATGCCCCCTCGTCCAATGGCAGGACAACAGACTTTGGATCTGTGAATGGTGGTTCGAATCCACCGGGGGCAACTGTTGATTGACCAACTCCCTGCCCCAAACTATGTTACAAGGCTTCAATGGATGAGCTGAGCGTCCCGCGACACGGGTTCAAACTTCTCTCCGGAACAGCGAACCGCGCCCTGGCGGAAGAAATATCGCGCTGTCTCGGCGTGGAACTCACGAAGGTCACTCTCACTCGCTTTGCTGACGGCGAGATCTTCGTGCGGATAGATGAGAACGTACGAGGCGCGGACGTATTCATAGTACAGCCGACCAACCCGCCCGCCCAGAACATCATGGAGCTCCTGCTCCTGATAGATGCGGCGCGGCGTGCCTCGGCGGCGCGCATCACCTGCGTGATGCCGTACTACGGTTACTCCCGGCAGGATCGCAAGGATCAGCCGCGGGTGGCTATCGGCGCCAAGCTGGTGGCGAACCTGATCACCACAGCCGGGGCTAACCGGGTGCTGGGAATCGATTTCCACCAGCACGCGTTGCAGGGGTTCTTCGATATTCCGGTGGACCATCTGTACGCCATGCCCGTGCTGGTATCGCACTATCGTAAGAAGAAGTTGCAGGATCTCGTCGTGGTTGCGCCCGATGTGGGCTCGGCCAAGATGGCGCGCGGATTTGCCAAGCGACTGAACGGCACCTTCGCCATCATCGACAAACGGCGGCCTACGGCCAATGTGGCCGAGGTGCTGAACGTGGTGGGAGATGTGGCTGGGCGGGATTGTATAATCCCGGATGACATGATCGACACGGCGGGCACCATCACGGAGGCTGCTCGCGCCCTCAAGCGTCTGGGGGCAAGAGACATTTACGCGTGCGCTACACATCCTCTGCTCTCCGGCCCCGCCGTCGAGCGCTTGACCGAGGCGCCAATCGTGGAAGTGACGGTCACCGATACCGTCGCCATTCCGCCCGAGCGGCGTTTCCCGAAGCTCAAGGTGCTCTCGATCGGCGAGCTCCTGGCTAAAGCAATCAGGTACACGCACTCGGACGAGTCGGTTAGCTCGTTGTTCGAGTGAGCAATTCGCAGCGCAATTCGAGTCCGTCAGCTGTCGCCGGCACCGAACGCGGCATCTCGCGCCTGGCGAACTTTGTAGAAGATGCAGTGACGACGAAACCTCCGACTTCAGAGACATTCGGCAATGGCTACCGCTAACCTGAGCGCCAAGAAGCGCACCGAGTCCGGCAAGGGTGCAGCCCGCAAATTGCGCGGCGCACAGCAAGTCCCGGGCATCATTTACGGTCACAACCGGGAACCTCAGATGCTCGCGCTCGACTGGCGGGAACTGGACATGATGCTCGAGCGCATCTCGCCCGAGACCACGGTGATCGAGCTGGACATCGATGGTACCCCATCGCGCACCCTCATCCGCGAGATCCAGCGTCACCCATTCAAGCGCCAGATCCTGCATATCGATTTTCTGGAGCTGGTAGCGGGCGAGCGCGTGACCGTGAAACTGCCGCTCGTGTTCGTGGGCGTCCCGTTGGGGGTACGCCTCTCCGGCGGAATGCTCGACCCGATCCTGCGCGAGATAACGGTCGACGTGGATCCGGCCGACATGCCCAACCACATCGACGTGGACGTGACCGAGCTCGACGTGAACGGTTCGTTGCACGTCAGTGACCTCAAGCTCCCCGAGGGGTTGGAAGTGCAGGACGAACCCGACTCCCCGGTCTGTGTCGTCGCGCCTCCGCGCGTCGAGGGCGAAGCCGCAGCCACGCCAGAGGAAGCGGCGGCTCCGACCGGAGCCGAGCCAGAGCTCATCCGGAAGCCGAAGGAAGAAGAGGAAGGAGCTGGCAAGGCGTGATAACTACGGGGTTCAGGGGGCAGGGTTCAGGATTCAGGGAACGGCTCTCGGCGCAGAGTTATCTGCTCCGAGGCAGTTCCCGATCCCTGATCCCTGCTTCCTGATCCCTCTGTAGCTCCTGAACCCTGCCCCCTGAACCCTGAACCCCGTAGTTACCTCCCCCCATCCACTGATGAAGCTCATCATCGGCCTGGGTAATCCGGGTCGCGAGTACGAGCGCACACGTCACAACGTCGGCTGGTGGGTGGTCGAGCACCTCGCCGACGTTTGGCATTTCGGAGAGTGGCGCGAACGCCCCCAGGCCCGTGAGGTGACCGGACATGTGGGCAACGTGCAAGTTCGGTTGCTCGAACCGCTCACCTACATGAACCTGAGCGGCAAGGTTCTCGTGCCGTACCTTCGGCGCCCATTCTGGTCGCCGGCCACAGACCTGCTCGTGATAGTGGACGACATAGCGCTCCCCGTAGGGCGCTACCGACTGCGTGCCCAGGGCAGTGCGGGCGGACACAACGGACTCAAGAGCATCGAGCAGACGATCGGAGGCCGCGGTTACCCGCGGCTTCGGATAGGGATCAAGCCCACTGCGCCAGAGCGGGAAGTGGGTGACCTGGCGAACTTCGTTCTCTCCGCCTTCGGCGCTTCGGAACGGCGGGAGATAATCGAGCTGATGCCGCGAATCACCGACGCCGCGGAGCTGTGGCTACGTGACGGGATCGACGCGGCGATGAACGCGCATAACCGGGAGACCGCATAGACATGCTGACCGATATCGCCATCTGGGCACTCTGGGCCGGAACCGCGGGCCTGGCGATCGCACTCGTCCTCTACATCGCCATACGACGCAGTCCTTCAGGGACCGACGCCATGCGAGCACTCTCCGCTCAGATACACGAGGGAGCCATGGCGTTCCTGAAGCGCGAGTACTCCGTGCTCGCCCCGTTCCTGCTGGTGGTGGCGGGGCTGCTAGCGTGGGCGGTGGGTTGGCGCACCGGAACTGCCTATATCGCTGGGGGCCTCTCATCGGTCCTCGCAGGGTTGGCGGGAATGGAGGCGGCAACGCGCGCCAACGTGCGCACGAGCGAGGCGGCCCGGACCCAGGGGCAGGGTGTTGCTCTCAGGGTGGCGTTCGGCGGAGGAGCCGTGATGGGCCTCTGCGTCGCGAGCCTCGGGCTGCTCGGAATTGGCGCCATCACGTTGTGGATGGGACGCGACGTTGGCAGCGCCGAATCTCTCCGCACATTCGCCGAGGTGATCTCCGGGTTCGCCATGGGCGCCAGCTCCATAGCGCTCTTCGCGCGCGTCGGCGGCGGGATCTACACCAAGGCCGCCGATGTGGGCGCCGACCTGGTTGGTAAGGTGGAGGCAGGGATTCCGGAGGATGACCCGCGCAATCCCGCCACGATCGCCGACAACGTGGGCGACAACGTGGGCGACGTCGCGGGCATGGGCGCCGACATCTTCGAGAGCTATGTGAGCGCGGTGATCGCCACCATAGCGCTCGCGGCCACCAGCGTCGGCATGGTCGAGCCACTGCGTGCGATCGCACTGCCCATCGCGTACATCATCGCTGGCCTCGCCGCCTCGGTGGTGGGAATCGGGGCGGTGCGTCTGCTCGAGCGCGGTAATGCAGCAACCGCCCTCCGCCTGGCCACCGTTATCGCCGCGGGACTCTTTCTGCTCCTCGCCTATTTCCTCACATCATGGTTGGCGGTGGCCCAGCAGCGCCCCGACGGGTCGATGTACCCGCTGCAGGGTCCCTTCTTCGCCGTGCTGGCCGGCACGGTGGCAGGAATCGCTATCGGGTTGGCGACTGAGTTCTATACCGCTGGTTCGCCTGTCCAACGCATAGCACAATCCTCGCTGACCGGGGCGGCCACCAACATCATCAGCGGGCTGGCCGTGGGCATGCAGAGTGCCGCGGTACCCGTGATCTTCATCTGTGGCGCCACGTACCTGGCCTACACGTTCGCGGGGCTCTACGGCATCGCCATTGCAGCCGTGGGAATGCTGGCGACCGTGGGCGTGACGATGTCGGTCGATGCCTACGGGCCCATCGCCGACAACGCCGGTGGCATAGCGGAGATGTCGAAGTTAGGACCTGACGTACGTCGCATCACCGATGGGCTCGATTCCCTCGGCAACACCACCGCGGCTATTGGCAAGGGATTCGCGATCGGTAGCGCGGCGCTCACGGCTCTCGCACTCTTCAGCGCGTACGCCACGGCTGTAGGACTCGGTGAGATCGGCATCAACCTCCTGGACCCGATGGTCGTGATCGGCCTGTTCCTCGGTGGCGTGATGCCGTTCTTCATAAGCGCCAACACCATGACGGCGGTGGGACGCGCTGCACAGGGCATGGTGGAGGAAGTGCGCCGCCAGTTCCGCGAGATCCCAGGGCTGATGGAAGGCACGGCAACCCCCGATTCCGCGCGCTGCGTCGACATCTCCACTCGCGCTGCCCTGCGCGAGATGATCATCCCGGGTGTGAGCGCTGTGCTCGTGCCCGTGGTGGTGGGGAAGGTGCTGGGCGTGGAGGCTCTGGGCGGCCTGCTGGCAGGCGCCACGGTTACGGGCGTGATGATGGCGCTCTTCATGGCCAACGCCGGTGGCGCGTGGGACAATGCCAAGAAGTTGATCGAAGCCGGAATACACGGTGGCAAGGGCTCCGATGCCCACCACGCCGCGGTGGTAGGAGACACGGTGGGCGACCCGTTCAAGGATACGTCAGGCCCATCGCTCAACATCCTGATCAAGCTGATGTCCGTAGTGAGCCTGGTGCTCGCTCCCTGGTTTATCTAAAGACGGGGTTCAGGGTTCAGGGTTCAGGGTTCAGGAACTGCCTCGCAATCGAGATCTCTCCGCAACGAGCCGTTCCCTGAACCCTGTCAGTTCCCTTCCCTCCTGAACCCTGAACCCTGAACCCCGTAGTTCCCCCATGCTCAGTCTCGGAATCGTCGGTCTTCCCAATGTCGGGAAGTCAACTCTCTTCAACGCGCTGACGGCCGCGCAGGCGGATGCGGCGAATTATCCGTTCTGCACGGTGGAGCCCAACGTCGGCATCGTCGAAGTGCCCGACAATCGGCTCGCCAGACTCGCCGCCATCGTGGCACCCAAGCGCGTGGTTCCGGCCGTGGTGCAATTCGTCGACATAGCTGGGCTCGTGAAGGGCGCGTCAAGCGGAGAGGGGCTCGGCAACAAGTTTCTCGCCAATATCCGCGAGACCGATGCGATCGTGCACGTCGTTCGCTGCTTCGAAGACCCGGATGTACTGCACGTGATGGGAGCGGTGGATCCAGTACGCGACCGCGAGGTGATCGAGTTCGAGCTCGCTCTCGCCGATCTGGCCACGGTGGAGAAGCGAGTCGACCGCGTCCGGCGCGCTGCCAAGTCAGCGGATAAGGAAGCGATGGCAGAGCTTCCACCGCTGGAGCGAGCATTCGCGGCGCTCACGGAAGGGCGTGGACTGTGGGAGGTTCCCCTGAATGCGGAGGAGCGCGCCCTGCTCTCGCCGCTCTCGCTGCTCACCATGAAGCCGGTGCTGTATGCGGCGAACGTGAGCGACGCGGAGCTCACGGGTGAGGAAGGCCCGTACCTGCGCGCGCTGCGCGAGGCGGTGCGCGCAAGCGGACAGAACGCCGAGGTGGTTCCCTTCTCCGCCAAGATCGAGTCCGAGCTGGCCGAGCTGCCGCCCGCCGACAGGGACGAGTTCCTGGCATCGCTGGGACTGACCTCGGCCGGCCTCGACCGACTCATCCGTGCGAGCTACGCACTGTTAGGCCTCGAGACATACTTCACTGCAGGTGAGCAGGAAGTTCGCGCCTGGACAATCCACAAGGGCGACACAGCGCCCAGGGCGGCTGGCGTGATTCACACCGACTTCGAACGCGGCTTCATCCGCGCCGAGACCGTGTCGTACGACGACTTCACCTCTACCGGCGGCTGGAAACCTGCGCGCGAGAAGGGCGTGGTGCGCAGTGAAGGTAAGGAGTACGTGGTGCAGGACGGCGACGTGATGCTGTTCAGATTCAACGTGTGATGCCGAGCAGGATTCAATCACCGCGATTGGCAGCCGGCCGAGTCTGGCATCGCACGCACGCAGCTCCGCTGCAACCTGTCCGAGGCCCCCAGCTCCGATAGTTCGCCATCGCAGTAAATCGGATTCGACGCCCGATCCATTCGCTCAGCAGGAATTGCGAGCCGCCCACTTCAGCACTATATTCGGCGCGCCCGACTGAGATTCCTGTTACGTGGTGCTGGTGTGAGGTGCCACCCATGATGCTGGGCGAGTTGCGACGTTCGCAACGTGCGGTTGTAGTACCGCTGGTTCGCGCCGGACTGGTGTGCAGTTGCGCCGAAGCGGTCGTCCCCAGTGTGCCTCGCGCCGTAGATGAGTCCGGGAGCGACGGCAGGTCATGCGAAGGAGTGGTCGACCCTCCTTCACCACCCACCGAAGCAGCACCACCCACAGTAATAGCGCTATCCAGCGCGATGGCGCTCGACGCGCCCGAGTGGCGCAGGGTCTCCAATCATCAGACATCGGTCATCGATCCTCTCGCCATCGCCTCGAAGCGCGATGCCACCATCGTCACATCGACGATGGCCGACGTCATACACCATGGGTACAGCACCATGGGCGCAGCTGCCGCGCCGGTCAGACACCACAGACGGCGGCTGAAGGATTGTCGTGTCCGGCATATCCACGAGGAGCAACCGAGATGACGACCGAGATGAGGGGAGAGACCACGTCGCGGCACGCCGCGCGCGGCGCTGCTGCGCTTCACTGGCGCGAAGGTAGTATCAGCAGCACGACACCTGGCGTTGCTCCGCTCTCATTCGCACAGGAGCGCATCTGGTTCCTCGAGCAGCTGGAGCCAGCGCTCTCGGTCTACAACATACCGTGCTCGTTTCGCGTGATCGGACCGCTCGACATCGCGGCGCTGGAACGTGGCATCAACGAGATAGTACGGCGCCACAGCGTGCTGCGCACCACGTTCGGCACCATCGACGGCGAGCCACGGCAGACCATCGCACCATCGCTGCGGATCGTCGTCTCTATCCGCAACCTGGAGACGCTGCCCGAGAATGAGCGCGCGGGAGAAGCGGCGCACCTGGCAGCCGTGGAGGCGGCCCGACCATTCGATCTGGCCCGGGGCCCGCTCGTGCGCGCCGTCCTGCTCCGGCTCGCGGCAGAGGAGCATGTGCTCGTGGTCACCACGCACCACATCGTGTCGGAGGGCGGATGGTCGACAAACATCTTCCTTCACGAGCTCGGTGTGCTGTACGACGCATACAAGCGCGAGGAGGGCTCACCGCTGGCCGAACTGCCAATGCGGTACGCCGACTACGCATCGTGGCAACGGGAGCAACTGCACGGCGACGTATTGGAGCGCGAGCTCGCGTACTGGAAGGAACGCTTGGCCGGGGCCCCGCCGCTGTTGGAGCTGCCTGCCGACAGGTCGCGGCCCGCGGTGCAGAGTTATCGCGGAGCCCGCGAGAAGCGGGTGCTGGCGCGACAGCTCTCGGAACGCCTGCGGGCTCTGAGCAGAACGGAAGATGTCACAGTCACCATGACGCTCCTGGCCGCCTGGCTGGTAGTGGTCTCGCGCTACACGGGGCAGGAGGATCTTGTGATTGGTATGCCAATCACCAGTCGCCCACGACTGGAGCTGGAAAGGCTGATTGGCATGTTCATGAACACCCTCGCACTGCGGGTGGATGTTTCGGGCAACCCATCATTCCGCGAGCTGCTGGCACGAGTCCGGGACGTGTCCCTCGGAGCTTATGCCCACCAGATACTCCCGTTCGAACGCCTGGTAGGAGCACTGCGACCCGAGCGCGCACGGAATCACGCACCAATCGTCCAGGTGATGTTTGCTCCGCAGCCCACAGCGGAAGCGCCGTTCGAGCTCGCGGGAGTGGACGTGCGCCAGCTCGAGATAAGCGCGGGCGCCACGATCACGGATGTGATGCTGTTCTCGTGGGATGAGCCGGGCGGAATCCGATTCATGCTGGAGTACTGCACGGATCTGTTCGAGGCTGGCAGGATGCGGAGGATGCTACAGCACTATCAGACAATCCTGGCGAGTGTCGTGTCGGACCCGACACAGCGGCTATCCGCGCTCCCACTCCTGACGGATGCCGAGCGGTACCAACTCCTCGCCGAGTGGAGCTCCGAGGAGCGCGACTGGCCGCGGGATCGGTGCATTCACGAGCTCGTGGCAACACAGGCGGCACTGACGCCGCGGTCGACGGCGCTCGTGATCGACAACGAGATGTTGACGTACGGAGAGTTGAACCGCCGCGCGAATCAGCTGGCGCACCATCTTCGAGCGATGGGAGTGGGTGCGGATGTCCTTGTTGGTATCGCCGTCGAGCGATCGCTGGAGATGGTCATCGGTTTACTCGGCATCCTCAAGGCCGGAGGTGCGTACCTGCCCCTCGACCCAGCCTACCCGAGGGAACGGCTCGCCTTCATGCTGTCGGATAGTGGTATCCGCGTTCTGTTGACTCAGCAGCAACTCCATGAGCGCTTGCCGGCGTTCGACGGGACGCCCGTCTACCTGGACACGGGATGGGACGCTATTGCTCGACAGAGCACGGAAGACCCACCCAGCAATGCCGGCATCGCGAACCTGGCCTACGTGATCTACACGTCCGGCTCGACCGGCCGCCCGAAAGGCGTCCAGATTCCCCACGGGGCACTGGTAAATCTACTGTCCGCCGCCCGCGAGCTGGTGAAGCCAACTCATGAGGATACGCTTCTCGCGGTCACCACTCTGTCGTTCGACATCGCGGGCCTGGAGCTGTGGCTTCCACTCATGGTTGGTGCGCGCATCGTGCTTGCAAGCAGCCCGACGGCCTGTGATGGAGCACGGTTGGCCACTCTCCTGGACAGGACACAAGCGACAATCATGCAGGCCACGCCCGCGACCTGGCAGCTCCTCCTGCACTCCGGTTGGACTGGCGGATCCGGACTGAAGGTGCTCTGCGGCGGAGAGGCACTCTCGTGGAAACTCGCCAGCCAACTCCGCGCGACAGGGTGTACACTCTGGAACATGTACGGCCCCACGGAGACAACGATCTGGTCGGCAGCTCACCCAGTGGACATCTCCCATCGCGATGCGGCGATGGCCCGCGGCATCGTTCCTATAGGTCGGCCGCTGGCGAACACCGAGCTCTACGTTCTCGATGGGCGCGGGCAGCTAGTACCGGTGGGAGTGCCGGGAGAGCTCTACATCGGGGGCGCCGGACTGGCCCGGGGATACCACAACCGGCCAGACCTGACGACCAGCCGGTTCGTGCCGCACCCGTTCAGCTCGAAGCCGGGGGAGCGGCTCTACCGAACGGGAGACCAGGTGCGCTATCGTGACGACGGCGTACTCGAATTCCTCGGGCGCATCGACCAGCAGGTGAAGCTCCGCGGCCACCGCATAGAGCTGGGCGAGATCGAGGCAGTACTGCGCGTGCATCCAGCGGTGCGCGACGCGGTGGTCGTCCTGCATGATGACGAGGCGCGAGGCCCGATGTTGGCGGCCTACGTGACGCTTCAGCCGGATGGCAAACCACTCCTATCCGAGCTGCGAGCCCATGCGCAGGAACGACTGCCGAGGTACATGATACCATCGGTCATCATTCCCGTCGACGCGCTCCCCATGACGCCGGGTGGCAAGGTCGATCGCCGGGCACTCCCCGCACCGGAGTTGGACCGCACCGATGTCCCGGACGAGCATCTCGCGCCACGCGACGAACTGGAATCCCAACTCGCCACGTTGTGGGAGCGAGCGCTCGCGGTCTCACCGATCGGAATGCGGGACAATTTCTTCGACCTCGGCGGCCACTCGCTACTGGCCGCCCGCCTGTTCAGAGACATGGAGAGAACACTGGGACGGCGATTGCCTCTCGCTGCACTTTTGGAAGCCCCAACCATCGAGGGGCTTGCAGCACTGATACGCCGCGATGCGAACCCGATCCACTGGCCCTCGCTCGTCCCCATCCAACCGAATGGCGAGAAGCCCCCACTGATCTGCGTGCACGGGGGCGGGGGCAACGTAGTCGGCTATCAGAGTCTGGCCCACCGGCTCGGTCCCAGCCAGCCGTGCTACGGCCTTCAGGCACAGGGGCTGAACGGCGATACCGTCCCCAGCACGCGAGTGGAGGAGATGGCGGCCAACTACATAGCCGAGCTCAGAGCCATCTGGCCGAATGGGCCATTCGCCCTCTGCGGCCTGTCGTTTGGCGGGACTGTCGCTTTCGAGATGGCGTGCCAGCTCAGTGCTCAGGGACAGCCGGTCGCGCTGGTGGCGCTCTTCGATAGCCATCCATTTTACGAAGATTGGAAGACCTCGGGTGAGGATCTCTACCGGCGACTCGCGCGCCTCGGTGGGGTTGTCGGATTCCACGTGCACACTCTCGGCTCGCTCTCGCCACTGGGAATGCTGTCGTACACCCGGGCGCAGATCAGGACGCACATCCGGCGCACTCGGAGCATGCTCTGGCGCTGCAGGTATCGGATGTACCAGAGACATCGGAGGCCGGGCGAGTCGCTACCATCAACGCTTCAGAGCGTGGCCGAGTCGTGCGCGCTGGCTTTCCGGCAGTACAGACCACAGCCATATCCGGGGCGGCTGACGCTCTTTCGCGCCGCCGTTCGGGGTGCCGGCGAGGGCGACGATCCCACATTGGGGTGGGGACAGCTGGCTGCTGGTGGTGTGGAGATTCACGAAGTTCCGGGCTCGCACGTCACGATGATCGACGAACCACACGTCGCGCGGCTCGCGGAGGATCTGAGCGCCTGCCTCGCCCGGGCCTACGCCATCCCTGTCACCCCGGCTGCGATGGCCTCATCCTGCGCGCCACCATCCCCGGCATGTGAAAGCATCTGACCGGCCCCCCTCCACCTTCGGTGGCCAACGCGGCTGTGTACCCCGATGCCGGAGAGAGCTCGTGCAGCGTCCAGCCGGCCGCATCACTGGCCTCGTCGCGGCTACCGAGCAGCGCGGCCGGTTCCCCTGGCGCGAGCGATGTATCGAAGCTGTCGAGCGCGAGTGACAGTCCCATGCCCCGCCCTTTCACGTACGCCTCCTTTCGGCTCCAACAGGCGTAGAATGCTTCCCGGCGCTGCGCCTCTGGTAGCGAGAGCAACGCCGCGTATTCCCGGCGCGAGAAGAATCGTTCCGCGATCTTCTCCGGAGAGGGGATCGGCCGAACGCGCTCCACGTCCACGCCGAGCGAGCGACCGCGCGCCACGGCGCAGAGGGCGAGACCATCCGAGTGCGAGAAGTTGAAGTGAAGCGCGCATCGCGCGCTCTGGCCTTCCACCGACGGTTTTCCGAATTCATTGGTCCGGAATCGAATGGCCGAGGGCGTCGTGTCGAGGTAAGCGGCGAGGATCGTTCTGAGCAACCCATGCGCTACGATGAACCGCGCACGATCCGGGGCGAATGCAAAGCGAGCTGCGCGCTCCCGCTCATCGCTCGAGAGATGACGCTCGAGCTCCGGAAGCTCATCAGCTGCCACTTCCAGCTCGATGCTCCAGACATGCTCCTCGGATGAGTCGCACCGCGGGCGACGCGGCCCCTCCGGCCATACGGGTACCATGGTCATGCGAGTGATCGCTCCACAGTCACGCCGAGGCGCTGGCGCCATCTACCTCCCCGATGTATTCCGCCAGTGACCTGATGGTGGGGAAGGTGAACATGTCGGTCATCGAGAAGTCGCGATCGAGCCTGGTGCGGAGCCGGTTGAGCACATGAATGACGAGGATCGAGTGGCCGCCGAGCTCGAAGAAGTTGTCCTGCATACCGATCCTGGGGAGCTTGAGCACATCACGCCAGATCTCCTCGATCATCTCCTCCGTTGCGTTCCGCGGTGGGATGTACGTCGCCGCCAATCCACTACTGGCCACGGCAGGCGCCGGGAGCGCCCTGCGGTCGATCTTGGCGTTCGGAGTCAACGGGAGAGCGTCGAGCACCACCCACGAGGTCGGGATCATCACGTCAGGAAGATGCATGCGTACATGAGAGCGCACATCGTCCACCACGATCGTGCCACCGGTGCCACCCACCAGATACGCGACCAGCCGTGGGTCGCCCGGCACGTCCTCGCGGAGAACGACAGCCGCATCGCGCACTGTCACGTGCTGACGGAGCACCGCCTCGATCTCACCCAGCTCGACGCGGTGGCCGCGGAGCTTCACCTGCATGTCCGAGCGGCCCACGAATTCCACGGACCCATCGGAGCGATAGCGTGCGAGATCGCCCGTCCGGTAGAGGCGATCTCCCGGCGCGCCGCCGAAAGGATTCTCGATGAAGCGATCGGTCGTCAGCTCCGGCCTACCGAGGTAGCCTCGTACAACGCCGCGGCCGCCGATCAACAGATCTCCGGTCACGCCGATGGGGACCGGATTCCCCTCGGGATCGACGATGTACAGCTGAGTATTCACTATCGGCCGCCCGATCGGGATCGTCGTCTCATCTGACCTGAGCGTGTGCGTGGTTGACCAGATCGTAGTCTCGGTAGGCCCGTACATATTCATGATCTGGCCGTCCGGGACCAGTTCCAGCAGTTTGCTGGCGAGGGAAGCCGGCAGTGCCTCACCGCCCACGAAGAGTCGCTTCAGATTGCGCAGCGCGGCGGCGGACTCGGAGTCCGCCACCAGCATGCCGGCCAGCGACGGTGTGCACTGCATGTGCGTGACAGCGTGGCGCCTGATCAGTGCTGGGATCGAATAGTCGCTGCCCGCTCGCGGTTCGACTCGAGCACTCGACATCTCACGCAGTTGATTCAGATACGGTAGGTGCTCGAGCACCGTACGGGACGGAATGCCGAAGTCGATCAGGCACGCGAGCTCATCTACGCCGATGACGCGCAGCCTTTCCACGGTCTCGAGACAGCTCGTCGGAGTCCCGAAAAGTCCGCTCGTTTCGTAATACCGGATGAATGCATGCTCGGCGAGGGCATCCACATCGGCCTCGGTGAGGTTGTTCACGTCGAGCCCCAGCGTGGCGGCAAATGGCGTGAAGAGGCTAACCGATCCGCGCAGATATCGGGTCAGGGGGCCCCTCACCTCCGCACGAACGCCATCTTCGTCCTCCCCCACGAAGGTGTGGAGCATGAGCGTGACATGCCCATCACCCGGCCCGTGTCCGTGCTCTCGCCATGCCTCACGGTACAACCTTATCTTGTCGCGCAGCTCCTCTATCGACTGGCCGAGCAGATGAGTGAGAAGGTTCGCTCCGACCTCGCCTGCTCTAGTGAATGTGCTGGGCGTGCCACCAGCCGTCACCCATATGGGGAGCTCGGGCTGCACCGGGCGCGGCCTGGTACCGAACGTCACTTCCCTACCGTGGCCACCTGGCAGCGAGATCGTCTCGCCGCGCCAGAGCCGGCGCACGGTCTCGATTCCACGGAACATGACATCGTGCCGTTCATGGTACTGCTGCGGGGCGAAGACGAAATCCTCCGGCTGCCAGCCCGAGGCGAACGAAACGCCAACGCGCCCGTTGGAGAGATTGTCGACCAGCGACCACGCTTCGGCGACTCTCACGGGATCGTTCAACGGCAGCACACAGCTCCCCGCCCGGATGTGCACACGCTCCGTGATCACCGCGACCGCGGCGCTGGTAATGGCTGGATCCGGGTAGAGACCGCCGAACGTGTGGAAGTGACGCTCGGGGGTCCAGACGGCCGAGAACTCGTGTTCATCCGCGTATCGGGCACCATCGAGCAGAATTCGGTATCGGTCTCGGCCGGCTTCTTGTGCGTGCTCCCCCTCGTCGCTGGCGAAGTAGAACAGGCCGAACTCCATGGGTATCTCCGCGTCCGGCCGCGGTGCCGTCGCTTGCCGGCCCTGGAGCGGGGCGGCATCGCTCTCCGATGTGTGAATGACCACCGTGAACCCGTGCGCGAGCGTCCAGAGGAGCTCGAGCGCGGAGATATCGAACGACAGGCTGGTGACCGAGAGCCACACGCCTGGCTCGGTACCGATCCGCTCATCCATGCCAGCGCAGAAATTGACGACGTTGCGGTGCTCCACCATCACGCCCTTCGGATTCCCAGTGGAGCCCGACGTGTAGATGACGTACGCGAGGTTGTCGGGCGATGCGCGATGAAGCGGATTCTCGTCGGTCTCCGAATCTGTGCTCGGATAGTCGCGGTCCAGGAGTACCAGTCCCGCCCCGCGCAACTCGGCGATGTTCGCGTGCAGGTCGGACCGCGTCACCACCACAGTGACACCGGAATCCCGAAGCATGTAGGCGATCCGGCTGGCGGGATAAGCCGGGTCGAGCGGGAGGTATGCGCCGCCAGCTTTGAGGATGGCGAGGACCGAGATCAACATGTCGGCGGATCGGTCGAGCCACACGCCGACGAGCACATCCGGACCAACGCCGCGCTCGATCAGGTGATGCGCCAGCCGGTTGGCCCTGAGGTTCAGCTCAGCGTAAGTGAGCGACTCCTCGCGCACGACGAGCGCCACGGCTGCCGGAGTACGCGCAACCTGTTCTTCGATGAGATGGTGGACGCACACGTCACCGGGAACGTCCACGCCAGTCGCGTTCCACCCAACAAGGAGTAGATCCCGCTCTTCCTCCGTGAGCCACGGCAGCGCACCCACTCGAGAATCGGCGCCACGTGCCATCCCATCGAGGATCACCCCGTAGTGCTCCAACATCCTCCGGATCGTGGATTCATCGAACAGGTCGGAATCGTAGTCCGCGCCTATGGTGAGTACATCGTTCACACGGGCAACCTTCATCACCACGTCACAGCGGGCGACGTGCAGTCGCAGGGACCCGGGTGGATGCCACTCCCCGTTAGTGCTGGCGCTCTGACCGGACGCGATTCCGTTGGTGATGAGCATGGTCTGCAGAACGGGCGGCTGTGCAAACCCGCCGACTGCCTCCACCACCTGCTCAAACGGGTAATCCCCATTCGCCAGGCCCTCCGTCACCGCATCGGCGACACGCCGGAGCAGTTCACCCACCGTGGGGTCCCCCGAGAGATCGATCTCGATGGCGACGACGTTGTCGAAGGGTCGTTCGCCACCGTCGGCATCATGGACCATCCCGGTGCACGGAATGCCCACCCGGATGTCGTGTCGGCCCGCGGTACGAGAGAGCAGGAGTGCATGGGCACTCAGCAGGCCGGTGAACAGCGTGGTCCCTTCACGCGAGCATATCTCCTCGAGCGCGCGGCATTCCATACAGTCGGGCTCGAGCGATACGGCGCCTCGCCGGAACGACGGCATGAGAGGACGAGGACGATCGACGGGCAGGTCGAGGCGGGGCGAGTCTCCGCCAAGCTTCGCCTTCCAGTAGGATTCCTGCTGGTCGATTCCCCGGCCCGGGGCGATGCGAGGCGTCATGGTGTGGACTCCGGCGTTCGGCGCAGCAGGATGTAGTCGCCCAGTACAAGCGCATCCAGCTTCGCGAAGAGGAATGTGTCTATCGCCTCCTGTGGCGTACACACGATTGGCTGGCCGCGAACGTTGAACGATGTATTGAGCAGCATCGGAATCCCTGTGATGCGGCCGAATGCATTCAGCAGCGACCAGAAGCGAGGATTGCTCGTGCGTGGCACCGTCTGGATCCGGGCCGAACCATCCACGTGAGTGATGGCCGGGAGCTTCTCTCTGTACGCCGGGCGTACCGGCATCGTGAACAGCATGTGCGCGTACGTGTCCTCGTCGCCGGCGTCAACCTCGAAGTATTCCGACGCCGCTTCGGCAGCGACCGCTGGTGCGAACGGCCGGAAATTCTCGCGCTTCTTCACCAGCATGTTCACGCGATCACGCATGTCCGGGACGCGGGGATCGGCGAGTATGCTCCGGTTGCCCAGTGCCCGAGGGCCGAATTCCATCCGCCCCTGGAACCACCCGATGATCTGTCCACCTGCGAGGCGCTGCGCGCTCTCCTCGAGCAATGCCTCGAACGCATCGCAATGGCGGACCTCGCAGTCGCTGCGCTGCATCACTGCATGAGTGATCGCTGCGTGGTCGAAACCGGGCCCCCAGAGCGGCGCGGTTACCATCGCGGGCGTGGTCGCAGGCTCACGCTGGTGCTGGATGAACAGAGCGGCGCCCAATGCCCCACCATCATCGCCGGCGGCGGGCTGGACGAACACGTTGTCGAAGAGGCGGCTGCGCCTGATCACTCCGTTTGCGGTGCAGTTGAGCGCGACTCCACCCGCCATGCATAGACCGCGCGCCCCAGTCTTCTGCTTGAAGTACGTGAGCACGTGCAACTGGCACGTCTGGAGCACCGCCTGCAATCCCGCGGCGATGTCCATGAATCGCTGCTCGATCGGGGCTTCTGGCACCCTCGGCGGACCGAATCTCTCGGCGAGTTTCCGCAGCATCCCGCGGTGGGTCTGCTGCTCTTCCAACGTGCGATCCTCCGCGAAGAGCGGGATCGTGTATGTCCCGTCACCTTGCAGCCTGACGAGATCCATGATCTGCGTGAAGTACCTGCGCTGGTCTCCGTAGGGGGCCAGGCCCATCACCTTGTACTCGTCCATGTTGAACTTGAAGCCGAGGTACAGGGTGAAGACGCTGTAGAGCACGCCGATCGAATGGAATGCGGGGATCGAGCCGACGGGGCTCATGACGGAGCCGCTCCCCATGAGGACGGTGGTGCTATGCGTCTCGCCCATCCCGTCGCTGACGACAATCAGCGCCTCCGGCAGGCCGCTCTGATAGAAAGCGCTCGCGGCGTGCGCGAGATGATGCGGCACCGCCACGAACTTGCTCGCCCAATCGACCCCTGCAAAGTGCTCCCGCAGGCAATCGACCTGCAGCTCCGGCGCGTACACCTCGTCGTACTGCGCTCTGCCGAACTCGTCGTGCTGATACGACGATCGCACGCAATCGTACGCGAACGAGTGCGCAACTACGTCGAGTGCATCGGGCTGCAGGTGGGCATGTGCGAGGCAGGCGCGCATCGCGCCGATGGGGAATGCGCAGGTGCTCTTGGTTCGGGAAAACCGTTCTTCGGCCGCCGCGAACTCCACACCATTGTCGCTCACGAGAGCGACGGCGGCGTCAAAGCCCTGCGCGATACGGTATTCCCGATCATCCAGATCCGGGAAGCGCGTACGCTTGAAGCGTACGCTGTTATCAAGGCCGCTGAACCCGAGGACTCTCACTTCGGTCTCTCTCCCAACGATGGGAAAGGTTCGCCATCACTGCCGACCTGTCACTCACTGACCCCGCGCCACGCGGCTGCGCGTGACGTACTAACTAGATTGCCGCAAACTTCGGCTACTATAGTTATCGACCGGGCATTCACGCAAGCAGGGATCCGCGCCACCGAGTGCGGAACCAGACGCTACCATCCAACGAGTTGCCGACAGGAGCGTCGAGCTCGCTGAACAGTGCGCGGATCGCCGCGAGGACGACCATCGCGCGTTCGCGCGGCCGTCCAGCACTATCGCGACCCTAGGACCACCGAGAACACATGGACCAGACCGAAGCAACTGATGCATCCGGGCAAGATGGAGAGCCGGAGTTGCACCGAGCATGGATGCGGCGCTGCCTGGCGCTCGCACTCGCTGCACACGAGGAGGGGGAAACCGCGGTCGGTGCCCTGATCACGCGCGGCGACGACGTGATCGGAGAAGGTAGCGAGGAGACTCGATCGCGACTCGATCCCAGTGCGCACGCGGAAGTGCAGGCCATTCGCGCAGCGTGCGAGCACGAACGTTCGTGCGATCTCTCCGGCTGCACGTTGTACACCACCGTCGAGCCGTGCGTGCTCTGCGCCTACGCGATCCGGAGAACCGGTGTCAGTCACATCGTGTACGGTGTTCCGGCCGGCCAGGCCGGGGGTGCGACCTCGCGATACGACATTCTTCTGGACCGGGAGTTGGCGGGATGGCCACCGCCACCGGAGATCGTGGCGGGAGTGCTGGCGCAGGAGTGCGCGGAGCTGCTGCGGCGCCCACGGCAGAAGCGAGCGTAACCTGCGCCCACGTCGGCCCGCGCCCCGCCGACAGTCGTCGTCCTCCGCTTGCATCGCGCCCATTCGCCTGGCTATCTTTGCAATCTGTACCTAAAACAAGTCCCCCTCCTCCCGCACCAACGCGGGGGGCGGCTGTAGACCACAGGGAGGAAACCCAAAGCATGCCCCGCAATTACGAGGCGGTCTACATCTTCGACTCCGCGCTCGAAGATGCAGCCATTCAGGAAAAGCTCACCCGCTTCCACGAGCTCCTCGCGCTCTCGCCCGAGACCACCACAGTCGATCTCTGGGGGCGCCGGCAGCTCGCGTACTCCATCGGACCGCGTGAGAACGGCTACTATGCCGTGGTGCGCTTCGAGGCGGAGCCCGCCGCGCTTCCCGAATACGAGAGAGCGCTCAAGCTCGACGAGGGCGTGGTACGCTACCTCATCACGCTGCACGAGCATGAGGTAGGCGCGCCTCCGTCCACGGAGGGAGATGGCGACGAGGGACGTCCTCGCGCTTCCGATGACGACGACGACGAGGATTGACGAATGCGCCGCCCACAAAAGACCTGTCCATTCTGCGAATCCCGCGTTCGCTTCATCGATTACAAGGATGACCGCACCATCGGCCGCTTCCTGACCGATACCGGCAAGATCCTACCGAGCCGGCTGAGCGGCGTGTGCGCGCGTCATCAGCGGCAGTTATCCACCGCGATAAAGCGCGCACGCTTCCTCGCGCTGATCCCCTATATCAGGGGCCATCAGGCGTAGGCATGAGTGACGGCCCCGTGCCGGCGCCGCGGGAACAGGGGTGGATCTGGCTCGCCCTTGCTCTCGCGGCGTTCCTGTTGATACCACACCTGCCCGGGTTGCCGGCGTTCCTGCCCGTGGTCGACACGCTGCTCCTGCTCACGCCGGTGCTCGCCGCGTGTTTCCTGGTGGGCTGGTGGGCAGGGGGCCCGCTCTCGCTGGCGGTGGTATGGACGGCGCTCACAGCGTGGCTGTTCATCCTCCCGGCCCCGAGCGGGGTCAGCGTGGCCTATTACGACATGGCGCGCGCCTGGGGACTGCTGGTAGCGAGTGCCTTCGGCCTGGTCTGTCTGATAGGTCGCCAGCGCTCATTCCTCGAGCGTTCTCTCTCGGGGATCGGGATCGCGACTCTGGTGTCGTTGCTCCTGCTGGCGTTCGGCGGTGAGCATCCGCGCCAGGCGGAGCGCATCTTCGCCAACGAGTTCGCCACGCGTAACGCCGCAGCTGCAGTCGTCATGCGAGAGAGCGCGCAGTTGATCGGCACTCGCGCTCCGCGCTTCGCCGAGATGGCCAATCAGGTGGCCGCGGAGCGGTTGGGTGTCCAGCGAACGCTGTCGCGTGCGGCGGCGCCGCTCTTCCCGGCACTGCTTGCACTGGAGGCTCTGGCCGCCTGCGCGCTAGCCTGGGCGCTGTACCACAGGCTCAGCCGCGCGCGGCTGGGCAACGCGCTGTCGCCGCTCAGCCGGTTCGCCTTCAGTGACCAACTCGTGTGGGCGCTGGTGGCGGGCATCACCATGCTCCTGCTCCCGACGCTCGCCGCCGTGGGCCCGATGGGCCGCAACCTGATAGTGTTCGTCGGGGCACTGTACGTTCTGCGCGGCTACGGCATCTATGCCTGGTTCATCTCGCGTCGTGTCGCGACGGTGAGTCTCGTATTGGCCATCGCTGCGTTTCCGCTCTCGCTAGTGACCGTGCCTGCTGCACTGGGGCTCGGCCTCACCGATACATGGATCAACTGGCGCGCCCGCCTGAGGGTTGTCCGCCCCGGCTCCGGTCGCCAGGATCCGCACGATAGATAGAATTCTCTCTCACGATCAACCGCCGCCCGGAGTCCAAACATGGAAGTCATTCTTCGCCAAACGATAGAGAACGTCGGCAACCCCGGTGACATCGTGAAGGTGTCCAACGGCTACGCCCGCAACTACCTCCTCCCGCACGGTCTCGCCTACCAGGCGACGCCAGGCAACCGGAAGCGGATCGCCGCGGAGAAGGCGATCCTCGAGGCCGCCGAGAAGGAGCGCCGCGACAGCGCCAGGTCACTGGCCGATCGGCTGGAGCAGGTCTCGCTCACCTTCTCCGCGCGCGTTGGCGAGGAAGAAAAGTTGTTCGGTTCGGTCACCGCGGCAGACATCGTGCAACAACTTCAGGCCCAGGGATTCACCGAGGTCGAGAAGCGCCAGATAGACCTCCACGAGCCGATCAAGGCACTTGGCGTCTACAAGGTCCCGATCCGGCTCCACGCCGAAGTAAAGCCCGAGATCAAAGTCTGGGTGATCAAGCAGTGAACTACAGGGTTCAGGGTTCAGGGTTCAGGGTTCAGGAAGTGCCTCGGGGTAGAGTGCTCCACGCCACGAG
>DATCXG010000507.1:0-2984 GCA_036565945.1 Gemmatimonadaceae bacterium | reverse complement strand
GCCGTCTCACAGGCCGGGCCACGGCAGTCGCCGCCACGGTGGATCTCCGATCGCTGATTGCGGACCAGGCGCGACGCGCCGGGGTCGAGCACATGAGCGTGAGCCCCTCATGCACCCGCTGCCACAACGGCCGCTTCTTCTCCCACCGCGCCGGCGACGCCGGCCGCCAGGTGGCGGTGATTGTACGACGGGGTTCAGGGGGCAGGGTTCAGGAGGCAGGGGAACTACAGAGGGATCAGGAAGCAGGGATCAGGGAGCAGGAGCTGCCTCGGGGTTGAGATCTCGACTCAAAGGCCCTTTCTGATCCCTGATCCCTACTTCCTGATCCCTGGTAGCGCGTAGTTCCTGAACCCTGCCCCCTGAACCCTGAATCCCGTAGTCGTCTCCTTGACTCTCCCTAAGTACAAGTCTAGATTAGCTATCGGTTGCCTCGAGCAGTTGGTGCGGGGCGGAAATGTGGGGATGATGCCCCACATTTTTTGTTATTGTGGCCTGTGATTTAACGTGAACGAAGCGCTCGAAAAGCTTGTTGTGTCCGAACTTGATGCGCTGGGTTTTGACCTCGTGGAGCTCCGGATCGGCGGCTCCAAGGCTCGGCCGACGCTAGATGTGCGCATCGACCGGCGCGATGAAACGCCGGTGATGGTGGACGATTGTGCTACGGCCTCGCGTGCTATCGAGGCGCGGTTGGATGCCGAACGACAGATGGGGGAACGCTACAGGTTGGAGGTTTCCTCTCCGGGCGTGGAGCGACCGTTGCGTACGGCTGCCGACTGGCGACGATTTGCCGGGCGGCGGGCAAGTGTACTGAGCCCAGTGCTCCAGGGGCGCGAGGAGGTGGAGATCCTCGGCGTCGACTTGGAAGGCGGGGCGGAGATGGCCGTAGTGCGCGACGCGCGAGGCGACGAGCAGCGAATCGCGCTGGCCGATGTGAAAGAGGCGCGGCTGGCGTTTCACTGGTAATTGATGAGGAGTTCCGATGGTCAGCTCCACCGACATGTTGAGTGCGATCCGCGAGATCACTAGCACCAAACAGCTGGATCGCGCGGAACTGCACGGACTGCTTCAGGACGGCATCTTCGCCGCCCTCGCCAAGAAGTACGGTCCGACGGTGCAGGCCGAGGTCGACATAGACGAGGAGCGAGGCGCCATCAGGATCGTGCGTCTCCGCACTGTGGTGGCTGAGGTCACCGATCCGAGCCGCGAGATCTCGCTCGAGGATGCCCGCTTCTACGACGAAGGGTTCGAGGTGGGCGACCAGATGGAAGAGCCGATCGATTTCGCCGAGTTCGGGCGGACGGCTGCCCAGGCCGCCAAGCAGCGCATCATCCAGCGCGTCCGGGAGAGGGAGCGCACTCGCATTCGCGATGAGTTCGCGGGACGGGTGGGCGACTTGCTCTCCGGCGAGGTCCAGCAGATCGAGCGCGGCAAGCTGGTGATCATGCTCAACAGGTTCCGCGAGGCGGAGGCCATCATGCCATACCGCGAGCAGAACCACCGCGAGCACTTCCACCAGGGCGAGCCGATGCGTGCCGTCCTCAAGCGGATCGAAGAGACTCCCAAGGGGCCACGGTTGATCCTCAGCCGCGCCGACGGAATGTTCGTTCAGGCGCTGTTCAAGCTCGAGGTGCCCGAGATCCAGCAGGGAATAGTGGAGATCCGCGCGGTGGCGCGTGAGGTGGGAAGTCGCACCAAGATCGCCGTCTTCTCGCGGGATGACTCGATCGATCCGGTAGGCGCCTGTGTGGGACTCAAGGGGTCGCGCGTGCAGGCTGTGGTGAACGAGCTGGGTGGTGAGCGTATCGACATTGTTCCCTGGTCGTCCGATCCGGAGCGCTTCGCGAAGATGGCGCTGGCGCCGGCGCGAGTGGCGCGGGTGTTCAGCGACCAGGCCGCGCACACCATTCAGGCTGTGGTGGACGAGGACCAGCTCTCGTTGGCAATCGGTCGTAACGGTCAGAACGTGCGCCTTGCCTCGGAGCTCACCGAGTGGAAGATCGACCTGTATTCCAGCCGTGAGTGGCTCGAGCGCGGTGGCGAGGCGCCGCTCTTCGCGCCTCTCCCGGAAGAGGCGGAGGCCGCGGATGTCAGGCTGTCGGAGATAGGCGGACTCGGGCCGGCGACGGTCGCGGTTCTGGAGGAGGCCGGCTATCACACGTTCAACGACATCATCGACCTCGAGCGCGAGGACCTGGTTCGTCTCCCCGGCATCGCGTCCGAGGAAGCCGACAGAATCATGGCGCTCCTCGATGAGCTCACCACGGACGACGACAACGCATCGGAGGAGGGGCAGTCCGATGAAGATGGGCCGAAGGTAGCGGGCGAAGCTGATGCAGCGCCCGCAGCTCCGGCGGATGGCGATGGTGCGGGCGGCAGTACGGATGAGACGCAGGCTTAGTGAATCCAGCTACTGAGCGGAAACTACTGGGCCTGCTCGGGCTTGGTTTGCGGGCCAGGACTGCCGTGGTGGGAGTCGAACAGGTTCGCAGCGCCGCGAAGAAGGGGCGCTTGCGTCTGGCGGTAGTAGCGCCCGATGCATCGCAGAACAGTCTCGACAAGGTATTACCGCTGCTCCGCGCGAAGCGGGTGCGGGTGATCGAAGGTCCGTCGGCGTCGGTGCTCGGCGCGGCGGTGGGGCGGAACGCAACAGCGGCGGTAGGAATCGTCGACCACGATCTGGCGAGAGGTATTCGCGCGATCGCGGATCAGGGCCCCGCAGGGGCCCAACAGGAGGGTAGGTTTTGATCAAGCTTCGTGTGCATGACCTCGCTGGCGAGTTCGGTGTTTCGAACGATGAATTGATCGGTATGCTTCGCTCGATGGATGTGCCGGTGCGCAGCCATCTGAGTGCGCTGTCCGATGAGCAGGTGGCGCGCCTGCGAGCGCGCTGGGAGCGAGAGAAGCGTGCACGACAGGAAAAGCCGGCCGGTGCGCCGACACGTCGCCGGCGCGGCACGACCGTGGCGAAGACGGCCGCCCCTGCG
>DATCXG010000444.1:0-6454 GCA_036565945.1 Gemmatimonadaceae bacterium | reverse complement strand
GACCTCACCGACAGCCGTTACACGGAGCTCGAGCTCGACGACCAGTACAACGTGCTGGTCCTCGAGGATGGCCTCCCGAAGCCGGTTATATCCGGGGGCGAGGAAGATCTGGCCAATCTCGTGCTGCGCCTCGCCATCTCGCAGATGATCGCCGAGCGTGCGGGGCAGCCGTTCAGTCTTCTCATCCTCGATGAGATATTTGCTTCGCTCGACGAACTGCGCAGGGCGAGCGTGGTGGAGCTTCTCCGCCATCTACAGGATCGCTTCGAGCAGGTGATACTCATCACTCACGTGGAGTCGGTGCGCGACATGTTGGATCAGGTCATCTCAGTGCGCTACGACGAAGAGACCGGGGCGTCCGTAGCCGACCAGGGGTCGGGCGCTGCGGCAGCTGTGGCCGCGCCGGATGTACTGCTGGTTGCCGATGAATCCCTCGGTGAGATAAGGGCGGCGGGTTGATGGCTACCGCCCGTACCTGGCGCCCCAACCACCAGCCCGAAGGTCCCTTTCAGGCGCGCCTCTCCGATGTCACCGCGCTGAACCGCGTTTTCAGCGACAGCTTCACCGAGCGGTACAGGCGTGATGGTCTGGTGGGAGTGCGTGTGCCGGCTCTCAACCCCATCATCTGGCGCTACGCGATCGAGGATGCGGAGGGAGGTGCCATGCTCTGGCGCGACAGTCGCGACGAGATCGCCGCCTTCAACATCGTGCACTGCTCCGGACGTGAAGGGTGGATGGGGCCGCTGGCAGTGAGACCTGATGCGCAGGGCGTGGGCATCGGAACACGGATCGTTCGTGCCGGAGTGGAGTGGCTCGAGAACAGGAACGCCAGCCCGATCGGACTCGAGACGATGCCGCGCACCATGGACAACATCGGCTTCTACTCGCGTCTCGGCTTCGCGCCCACACGCCTCACGATCACCGTCACCATCGACGCGGCGCACGGCGACCATCCCCCCTCGCTATTGAGCCGCCTCGGCGTGCGAGACAGAGAAGATGCACTGGCGGAATGCCGCGCGCTCGTGGATGGGCTTCTGGCGGGCTACGACTTCTCGCGCGAGTTGTCGCTGACTAACGAGCTCGATCTCGGCGATACAGTGCTGTTTCGCGACAGGGGTAAGCTGGTGGGATATGCACTGTGTCACACCGTGCCGCTGGTGGAGGGGCGCATGCGCGAGGAGACGAGGGTACTCAAGCTCGTGCTGGCGCGCGGCACGGATATCCGCGTCGTGATGGCGGGGATCGCCGATTTCGCGCGTCGCAACGGCACACGCCGCGCTGCATTCCGAGTGCAGACGGAGTACCTGGATGCGTACCGTACCATGGTCGGTCTCGGCGCACGGGTTAGGTGGACCGACCTGCGCATGACCATCGACGGCCGCCCGGAGTTCAGGCCTCGAGTGGGCGCGGACGGCGAGGGGGGAGGGCTGGTGTGGAGTAACTGGGAGATCTAGCAGCCTCTCATCAGCCGCCGGCTTTCCCCGCCATCGCTCTCAGCGCATCACTCACGCGCATGCTCGCGAGGTAGGCGAGTGCCTCCGGAGTGAACGCGGTAGGAGAGAGTCCCAGGTCGGGCCATGTCGAGACGTCGCCAACGGTGTTGTCGAGCTTCAGGAGGTCCAGCAAACTGGAAGTCACGGGCGGATTCGGGAGGATGCGCTGCGCAAGGGCTACGACGGGATGCAGCAGCGGCACCGGCACGCCAACCAGAATGCGCCTGGCACCCATCGCAAGCAACACACGCTCGACAATCTGGCGCAACGTGAGTACCTCCGGGCCGCCCATGGCATAGGCCTGCCCCTCGGTGTCGGGCCTGTCGAGCGCCACGCCGATGGCGCGGGCTATGTCCTCCACCGCGACAGGTTGGAAGCGCGCCTCTCCGCCCCCCGGGAGAGGGAAGATGACGGGGGTGAGAAGCACGAGGCGGGCGAGTACATTGACGAACTCATCCTCCGGCCCGAAGATCACCGAGGGTCGGAACACAGTCCACCGGAGGCCGCTCGCGCGCACGCGGTCCTCGGCTACTCCCTTGCTGCGCAGGAAGCGGTACGGCGAGGCACTCGATGCGCCATTCTGCGACATGTGCAGCAATCGCTTGACTCCGGCTGCCCGCGCGGCACGGAGCAGCGCGATCGTCGCATCCGCGTTGACGGATTCGTAGCTCTGACCGGGACGCTCGATGGCGATCGCCGCCAGGTGTACTATCGCGTCCGCGTCGCGCGTGGCGTTCGCGAGCACGGCGGCGTCCCGCATGTCTCCGATCACAAATTGCGCCCGCACCCCGGACAGCCGGCGCACGGCCCTGGCCCGGTTGCGCACCAGCGCCCTCACTCGCCAGCCACTACGCGAGAGCTCCCGGCACGCGTGCAACCCCACGAAGCCCGAGGCACCAGTCACCAGTACGGTGCGGTTGCTGTGCGATGCGTCGCTCTGGGGAAGTTCCTCGATCGCGGCGGCAGGCGACGCGCCGGCCGAGGGTGCGTGCAGATCGTAATCCACCATCACTACCTCACCCGGTGACCACTGTCCGCCTTCTGATCTTCCTGATCACATACGCACTGATCGCTGTCCAGCAATTTCCCGGAATCAAGATCAATCGTCCAGCTGCCTCCCTGATGGGGGCGGTTGCGATGGTTGTGCTCGGCGGTCTCCCGGCGAGCGAGGCGTACGCCGCGATCGATCTCGACGTGATCGTGTTCCTGCTCGGCGTGCTCCTCCTCACGGCTTATCTCGATCTTGGCGGTTTCTTCGAGTGGGCAGCTGAACGCATGATACGCGCGGTACGCAGCGCCCGCATGCTGCTCGCCGGGATCATCGTGCTCGGCGGGCTCCTCTCGGCGCTGTTCATCAACGATACGATCTGCCTTGTCTTCACGCCGATTCTCGTCGTTGCTGTACGCTCGCTCGGCCTGCGCCCGCTCCCGTACCTGCTAGCTCTGGCGTTCGCGTCGAACGTCGGGAGCGCCATGACGATCACGGGTAATCCACAGAATATGCTCATTGGCGTATCGAGTGGAATGGGCTACGGTCCGTTCCTGGTGGCGATGGCGCTGCCGACTCTGGGTGGCCTGGTCATCGTCTATGCCGTGATTGCCGTGGTGTATCGACGGGAGCTGAGGACTCCGCTCCGCGTGGTGGGGCAATCCGCAAGAGTGATGGACACGGGGCTCGTGGTCAAGGCGCTCGTGCTATTCGTTGCCGCGCTGGGCTGCTGGCTGGCGGGCTACTCGCTCCCCGGTGTGGCGATCACGGCTGGTGCGTTGATGGTGGCTGTGGCGCGTCGCGATGCTGCGGAGGCGTTTGCGAAAGTGGAGTGGTCGCTGCTCCTGTTCTTCGCTTCGCTGTTCGTGGTGATGGGTGGCGTGCGCGATCTGCCGCTCTTCATGCGTCTCACATCCAGTGCCGCCGGGAGTCTCCACGGGGCGCCGTGGCACGATGCCGTGGTGGTGAGCGCCGTCATGACCGCGCTCTCGAACCTGGTATCGAATGTTCCGGCGGTACTGCTCTGGCTCCCGGTCGTGCCGAAGCTTCCCAACACCGACCTCATGTGGCTGGTGATGGCTATGAGTGCCACCTTCGCCGGCAATCTCACGGTAGTTGGCTCGATGGCTAACCTCATAGTGGCCGAGCGCGCTGCGGTGCGTGGCGTACCCATGCGCTTTGTGGATTTTCTGCGTGTGGGAGTACCGGTGACGCTGCTGACTCTGGCCTGGGGAATCCTCGCGCTGATGCTGTGAGAGCGGAGAGCTAACCTCGCTTCCGTGCTCCAGGGGAGCGCAGCGTGACTCCCCAGATCAACAGGAAGACACCAATGGAGAGGAAGATGTGTACCCAGCCCGGACCGTCGAACGCGAAGGTCATCACGGCCCAGAAGATGAGCATCGTGATTGCGACAGGAAGTGCCGCGGCCTGCCATGGTTGTTTGGGGGTCGGTGCGTTCATCTTTGATTGACTCGGTTGAATGCGGGTGCTAAATTCGGGAAGAGTAAAGGGACGAAGAGACTTAATTTTTGAGCCAACAAGTCTCTCGGGTGGGTTCGATATTCTTGGTTGACGCCACGCCCCAGTGCGGGGAAGGCGGAAGGCCGGGTGAGGACCTCAGACATTCGACGGGGCTTCAAAAAACCTCTTCGTTCCAACATAACGAGCCCCGCCCCTGGCGGGGCTCGTCTTATAATGTGCCTCGAGTAGTGTGCCTCGAAGGCGCCAACCTATAGCCGGCGGCATCGAGAGCTGCTCACGCGGCACCGGAGTGAGACGAAGTCTGGCTGATCGTACAGGCCGCAACAAGATGCTCGAGTACGGAACGTACCCGAGGAGTATAGCGTTCGCCTTGCGGATCGTGCCGGGCTCGGAGCGCCCCTCCGGGGCATCGGGTTCTGGCGCGGGTAGAGCCAGGATGCTGGCCTCTGATTAATGTGATTGACATAGTGCAGGGTCTGGCCGGCGCTCTCCGGCAGCTCTCCCAGGAGGCAAACGATAACCATGTCTGACAAGAAAGACTCCAACAGCCGCTCGGGCAGTGTCGATCGGCCTGCGAAAACAGTGGCGTTGCGCCCCCAGCCGCAGACCGAGCGGTTGGCCGAACGCGAGCGCGTGGGCACCGTGAGCGTCGTGGGCCCCAGTGCCGGGATCGGCTCCGACATCGATTCCGGGGAGCAGAACCCGGTATTCGAGGGGCTGGTGCATCAGATCATCGGGATGCTCGGAGAGGATCCCGATCGCCAGGGGCTCGTGAAGACGCCACAGCGCGTGGCCAGCTCGCTCACGTGGCTCACACGGGGCTACGGGATGGACGTCAACGAGGTCGTGGGCGACGCCGTGTTCGAGGAGGAGCACACGAGCATGATCATGGTGCGCGACATCGAGCTCTACTCGCTGTGCGAGCACCACATGCTCCCGTTCTTCGGCAAGGCGCACATAGCGTACATACCCGACGGAAGGATCGTCGGCCTCTCCAAGCTGGCGCGCGTCGTCGAGGTATTCGCCCGGCGGCTCCAGGTGCAGGAGCGTCTCACCGAAGAGATCGCCCAGGCCATCCAGGACGTGCTCAATCCCAAGGGCGTTGGGGTGGTAATAGAAGCATATCACCTGTGCATGATGATGCGCGGCGTGCAGAAGCAGAACTCGCAGACCGTCACGTCGGCCGTGCGCGGGATCTTCCGCAACGATGCTCGTACTCGCGAGGAGTTCCTCACCCTGGCTCACGGCCGGCCCTCGCGCTTCCCGTGACCGCTCCGCTCGCTGGGCGTGTGGCTCTCGTCACTGGCGCCTCTCGTGGGATAGGGTTGGCCATCGCGCGCGCGCTTGCTGGAGGTGGAGCGCGGGTTGCCATGCTCGCGCGGCACATCGACACGCTCCGTGCGCGGGCCGCGGAGATCGGCGACCAGGCGCTCCCGGTGGCCTGTGACGTGGGGGATGCCGATGCGGTGCAGCGCGCGGTAGCGACGGTGAGCCAGGCGTGGGGTGAACCCGGAATTCTCGTGAACAACGCCGGTATCTTCGATCCGCGGCCGATCGAGGAGCTCACACCCGCCCACTTCTCCGAGGTGCTGCGCGTGAACCTCGTCGCGCCGTTCGTCGTGGTGCACGCTCTCCTCCCCTCGATGCGTTCGCGGGGGGAGGGGCACATCGTCACCATCGGATCGGTGGCCGATCGCACTGCGTTGTCTGGAAACGGTGCCTACGCCGCAAGCAAGTACGGACTGCGCGCGCTGCACGAAGTGCTGCGCTCCGAGCTGCGCGGAACCGGCGTCCGCACCACGCTCGTCTCTCCTGGGCCCACCGATACGGCGATGTGGGATGCGGTGGAGAGTGGTCATGCCGCGCCGCGCGCGTTTCCGCCACGATCGGCGATGATGCCCGCGGAGGCTGTGGCTTCGGCCGTGCTCTACGCGGTCACGCAATCTGCTCGCGTCAACGTGGACGAGCTACGCCTTTCCTCATCGTGACGAGGACCCCGTGTTCATCGAGCTTGTCGGATCGCTGAGATGCGTGCGCCAGCACAGACTCACCTGGCTGGTGGTGTCGGCGTATCGGATGGATGCGCGCGATATCGTGAGCGGCGAGTTGGGCTGCCCAGCATGCAGCGCCAGGTACCCGATCGAGCGCGGCATCGCGGATTTCCGGGATCCGGAGGGCTCGGCTGTCTCGCAGGCGGGATCTCCACCGTCGCGGGAGCTCTCGCCAGCGCCGCAGCCTGCGCCCGCCTCGCAGTCGACTCCGGCGCGCACCGCTGCTCGGGAGGGAAGGGGAGACGCCGTGGGTGGCGGTGCGCATCGGGACGACGCGGCGGGCGGGGATCCTACCGAGGTATCGTTGCGACTGGCCGCGCTGCTCGACATCACGACGCCCGGTGGAGTGGTGGTGCTCGCCGGTGAATGGGCGCGAGGCGCGCGAGCGCTCGCTACCGGCGAGATCGTGGAGCGGGTGCACGTGCTGGCGCTCGACCCTC
>DATCXG010000489.1:0-3300 GCA_036565945.1 Gemmatimonadaceae bacterium | reverse complement strand
GGCAGGGTGGGTATCCACGGAAGTTGAGGAGCTCGAGGGCTTCTACAGCGGCCACCACCACCTGCCGGCGCTGGTGGACGGGCGCGGGCTGGAGGTGCAGCTCGAGGTGCACACCGGCCTCTTCTTCGAGGGAAATCCTTTCAACTTCCCCGTCGCCGATCTCTGGCGCAGGGCGGTACCGGTGACCGTGCGCGGCCGGCGCGCGTACGTGCCCAGCACCACGGACCAGCTTCTGCACCTGTGCCTGCACTTCGCCTGGTCGCACATGATGAACACCGGGGCGTGGCGCACCTTCCGCGATCTTCGCGCGTTGCTGGACGCGGGGGATGTGCGGTGGGACGACTTCGTAGCGCTGGCGCGCCAGAGCCGGGGGGCGAGCTGCTGTTACTGGACGCTGCGTCTGGCGAGGGATCTGGTGGGGGTGGAGGTGCCGGAGGCGGTTCTGGAGCAGCTCCGTCCGCCGCTTTCCAGGTCCACGCTCGAGCGGGTCGAGCGGCACTTCGTCTACCACCTCCTTCCCACCGAAGCGCTCTGCCCATCGGTATTCATGGCCCGCACCATGTGGCGGCTGGGTGTGCGCCCGCGTTGGAGCGGGCACGGGCGAGTGCGTCCGTGGGACCGCAATGAGGAGCTCCTGATCGGCGGTCTGCGGCCCGATTCCCTGACGCGTCGCGCGCTCGACCAGCTGCGCAACGTGAAGGGCTGGGCTCGCTATCTGCGCTCGGTACTGCTGGCGGGCTAGCGGTGTGGGGAACGTCTGCGGCAGCACTTGCGGCAGCTCTGCCGAAGTTGTGTAGCGATCCCATTGACACGGCGCATCTCACAGCTACATTTAACAGGCTAAACCGGGCCACCTGAGGCATTTGTGGCTCGGCGAACAACGCAACTGCCGGGCGAGGTCAGAGAGCCCGGCGCGCCCTTGGGTCCCCGTTCGTGCAGCAGTGGCGATCGCACCCGGCGGCAGCGGATGAATACCGGCTCCACTGGGGGCGACCGGTTCATCCGCATTTTTGCTGGCATTTACACGACTGATTCTCGCTGCGACAGCTGAACACATATGGCACGCAAAACACCGCTAGCGCATTACCGCAACATCGGCATCATGGCGCACATCGATGCCGGCAAGACCACCACCACCGAGCGCATCCTCTACTACACGGGGAAGAGCTACAAGATCGGTGAGGTGCACGATGGCGCCGCCACGATGGACTGGATGGAGCAGGAGCAGGAGCGCGGAATCACGATCACGTCCGCCGCAACCACCTGCTTCTGGCCACGGAATGGCGTGGAGTATCGCATCAACATCATCGATACCCCGGGCCACGTGGACTTCACGGTCGAAGTGGAGCGGTCGTTGCGCGTGCTCGACGGTGCCGTGACGCTGCTCGATTCGGTTGCCGGCGTGGAGCCGCAGACGGAGACCGTCTGGCGGCAGGCCGATCGCTACGGTGTCCCGCGCATCATCTTCGCCAACAAGATGGACCGCGTCGGTGCCGACTTCGAGCGCTGCATGCGGATGATCCGCGACCGGCTCGCGAGCAAGGCGTACGCGATCCAGCTCCCCATCGGTTCGGGCGAGCTCTTCGTGGGCCACATCGACGTGCTCCGCCGCGTGGCGATCGTCTTCGACGAGAGCACGCTGGGCAAGACCTTCAGCGAGGAGCCCGTCCCCGAGTCGTACACGGAAGCGGTGGAGGCGGCACGCCACGCCGCCGTCGAGGCTGCGGTGGAGTACGACGAGGAGCTGCTGGAGAGGTACCTCAACGGTGAGGAGCTCACCGTCGAGGAGATCCAGCGCGCCATCCGCAAGGCGACCATCGCCGGTCAGTTCGTGCCAGTGCTCTGCGGCGCATCCTTCAAGAACAAGGGCGTGCAGGCGCTCCTCGACGCGGTGATCGACTACCTCCCCTCGCCCACCGAGGTGCCCGCGATCAAGGGACATCTCCCGCTCAACGACGATACCTTCGAGGAGCGCGAGGTCTCGGACCAGGCGCCCTTCGCGGCGCTGGCGTTCAAGATCGCCACCGACCCGTTCGTGGGTAAGCTGACCTTCTTCCGCGTCTACTCGGGCGTGCTCCAGGCCGGCTCGTACGTGTACAACGCGACGAAGGACAAGCGCGAGCGCGTAGGGCGGCTCCTGCAGATGCACTCGAATAAGCGCGAGGAGATCGAGGAGGTACACGCCGGCGACATCGCCGCGGCGATCGGGCTCAAGGACACTCGTACCGGCGACACGCTCGCCGACGAGGACCGGCCCATCATCCTCGAGGCCATGAAGTTCCCGGCGCCCGTGATCGACGTCGCGATCGAGCCGAAGACCAAGGCCGACCAGGACAAGCTCTCGATCGCGCTGCAGAAGCTCGCGGAGGAGGATCCGACCTTCCGCGTGCACTCCGACGCGGAGACTGGCCAGACGATCATCTCCGGCATGGGCGAGCTGCACCTCGAGATCATCGTCGACCGCATGCAGCGCGAGTTCAAGGTGGACGCGAACATCGGCCGCCCGCAGGTGGCCTACCGCGAGACCATCCGCGACCGTGTGGAGAAGGTGGAAGGAAAGTTCATCCGCCAGTCCGGTGGTAAGGGACAGTACGGACACGTGGTCATCAACATGGAGCCCTCGGGCCCCGGCAATGGCTTCGTGTTCGAGGACAAGATCGTGGGCGGTGTGATCCCCCGCGAGTACATCGGTCCCGTGGAGCAGGGAATCAAGGAGGCGATGGAGAACGGCGTGCTCGCCGGCTATCCGGTGGTCGACATCAAGGTGCAGCTGATCTACGGCTCGTACCACGATGTGGACTCGAGCGAGATGGCGTTCAAGATCGCCGGCTCGATGGCGTTCAAGGAGGCGGCCAAGCGCGCCAAGCCGGTTCTCCTCGAGCCCATCATGAACGTCGAGGTAGTCTGCCCGGCCGATTACATGGGCGACATCCTCGGCGACCTCTCCTCGCGCCGTGGCAAGATCGGCGGGATGACGCAGCGCGGCGAGGCGCAGGTGATCGGCGCCAGCGTGCCGCTCGCCGAGATGTTCGGCTACTCCACGACGCTGCGCTCGCAGTCGCAGGGGCGCGCGGTGTACTCGATGGAGTTCAGCCACTACGAGGAAGTTCCGAAGAGCAAGGCTGAAGAGATAATCAACAAGGTCAAGGCTTAACTCCGAACCTGGGAAAAGGTCTTATGGCGAAGGCAAAGTTCGAGCGTACGAAGCCGCACGTGAACGTTGGCACCATCGGTCACGTGGATCATGGCAAGACGACGCTCACCGCGGCGATCACGGCCATTCAGTCGAAGCAGGGGATG
>DATCXG010000472.1:0-2607 GCA_036565945.1 Gemmatimonadaceae bacterium | reverse complement strand
GAAGAGCGGGTGGGGAACTACGAGGGGTCAGGAAGTAGGGACCTTAACTGATAGGGATCAGGAAGCAGGGATCAGGGATCAGAAAGGGCTCCCAGGGTCAAGATCTCTACCCCGAGGCAGTTCCCCTGAACCCTGCACCCTGAACCCTGAACCCCGTAGTTAAAGCCCTGAACACCGTCCCTACCCCACCCGCTCCTCCCGGAACTTCCTGAAGCCGCGGGCCAGATAGTTGGGCAACGCGGCGGGGGAGTCGAGCGAGCAGGTGTGCAGCCAGACGCGGCTGGCGCCGTCCGACCAGGCACGGCGGACGGCGGAGACGAGCAGGAGCTTGCCCAGTCCTCGGCCAACGAAGTGCGGGAGGAGCCCGAGGTAGGCGATCTCGGTGGAGCCGTCGGCCGACGCGCGGAGCTCGCAGTATCCGGCGGGGGCGCCCGATCCGTAGAGCACCCATAGCGACACCCCCGGCTCGGTCAGCCGTGCGCGCCACTGCTCGTCGCTCCATCCTGCGCGATCGGTCCAGCTGTAGCGCTGGCCCACCTCTGTGTACAGGAAGCGAGCGAAGGCGGCCGGACAGTCAGCCACGCGCTGGAGCCGGAACTGGCTTTCCGCCTCGGTGGTGGCGCGAAGCTGGCCGGGGTCCGTCATCTCCAAGTAGGTGCGCGTTACTTCCACGGTGTCCATGGGACGCTCCCATCCGGTTGTGTGGCCGGAAGATAACGCGATTGGACGGCACGCCGTAGGTGGACCATACGGTCTCAAAAATATGGCGACAGTACGGCTACACAGACCAGGCCCTGTCGGACGCTGGATGGGTAAGTGGTTGTCATGACGTTGATTAGCGCGGATCCGGTTCGTCACTTGACATTTGGACTGATCGGTCCTAAATATCGTCTCATGAGTGATCGTCGCGCGCAGATCGTCGATGCAGCCACGGCTGTTATGTCCACCCGGGGGTTTCAGCAGACCTCGGTGGATGATGTGATCAAGCAGGCGGGTCTCTGCGGAAAAGCGCACTTCTACCACTACTTCAAGTCGAAGGAAGAACTGGGCCATGCGGTTCTGCGTCGCCAGTTCGAGACCTTCGCCGAGGGTGGGCTGGCGATGTTGCGCGATCCGGGGGTCGATCCGCTGGAGCGACTGGACGGCTTCATCGATTGGGTGGTGGATAGCAACGCCGATTGCGAGTGCAGCGGCGTAGGGCCATGTGGCGCCCTGGCGGCGGAGATGGCGGAGCAGCACGAAGGGTTCAGGAAGCACGTGGACGGGCTCTTCGAAGGCTGGACCGCGCAGCTCCAGGTACTCCTCTGGGAGGCGCGGCCACTTCTGCGCGACGGAGTCGACGCGGAGCGAATGGCGCGGTTCGTGGTCGCGACGCTCGAGGGGGCGCTCTTCATGACGCGAGTGAAGCGAGAGACTTCGGTGCTGGAAGGTGTGGCCGCGGAGCTCAAGCGGTATGTGTTGTCCCAGGTACGTGAGGCGCCGCGCGCGGGCGCGGCTGGAGTGGAATGGCGGGAGGGGGCGAATTCATGATCACGATGACCAGAGACGTATCGACGGCGGCCGCGGAGGCGGAGCGGAACGGCGTCGCGCCGCGAGCTGCAGCGCGGGATGGCGCCCGGGATTCAGCCAACCGAGATCGGCGAAAACTTTTCGAAGCCGAAGCGCTGGAGCACCTCGATGCCATGTACAGCTTCGCGCTCAAACTCTCCCGCTCGCGCGATGAGGCGCAGGATCTCGTGTCGGAGACCATGCTCCGTGCCCTCGAGCGGTGGGAGCAGTACGAGCTGGGCACCAACGCGCGCGCCTGGCTGTTCACGATCCTCTACCGGATATTCGTGAGCCGCAAGCGGCGTATCGATGCCCGCGAGATCCCTCTGTCGGAGGACAGCGACGGGTGGTCTTCGCACGAGGTGGTGGGCGAGGCTGATCCCGAGGGTCGCTTCTACGATTCCTTCGTGGACGAGGAAGTGACGGGTGCCATCGATAGCCTGCCCGACGAATACAGGACGGCCGTGGTGTTGAGCGACCTGCACGGGCTTCGCTACGCGGAGATCGCCGAGGTCCTGGACATCCCCGAGGGGACGGTGAAGTCGCGACTCTTCCGTGGTCGCCGCATCCTGCAGAAGAAGCTCGTGGACTACGCGCTGGAGATGGGATACATCAAGCCTCCCCGCGCGCTGGCCGCGGTGACCGCCGCGCGCTGATCGCAGCAGCGGTAACCGGTGTTGTGCGGGTTGTGTGCGGAGCCGTCAATGGGGCGGTCCACCACAGCCGTTGTATTTCTTGCCGTCAATGGTAACGGCCACCGTGGACTGGAAAGCTCGGCCGCTCATCGAGTCGATGCATGATCTGTCTTCGATGATGGTCTCGAGATGGTGCCCCGCCGCTCTCACGTCGTACACCGTCTTCCCATCGCTCGAGTCTGGCGGTGAGGCGGGGAATTCGAAGCGATTCTCGCCGTAGTCGGTGACCAGCAAGATCTTCTCACCGTTCGCGATCTCCATGTGCCAACCGGGTTCGTTTCCGGTGGCACGAAAGTCGACGCCGCTGAGCTGCGAACGCTCTGCGGCTGGAGTGCTTACACTGGAAGGGTTGCCGACCGCGCGC
>DATCXG010000429.1:0-4280 GCA_036565945.1 Gemmatimonadaceae bacterium | reverse complement strand
GAGTCCCGTAGCGGTGGCTGCGAGCCGATCCGGCGACGTGACGGGATAGACGTAGGGCTGCGTGGGTTCGAACTCGAGATTCCACGACACTGTCTGGGTCGTGTCTGCCTGGATGGTTACCGTGGCGAATCCCTGATGGCTCGCCCAGGAGACACGCACCGGTGCTCCAGGCATCGCGCCCCGCACGCGCGCGGCCGCGAGCCGGAATGTCGGCGCGCTCCGTGGCAGCCCCACTGTGATCGTATACGGGTCGCCACCTATCACGCGGCTCTGACCCGCTAGCGTGGGATGCGTGCTCGTCCCGCCCTTCTCGAGCGCGAGCAGATCAACCCATCCCTGGGTTATGTGCCGGCTGGTGGAGACGACCACGGGTCTGTCTGTGGCGCGCACCAGGGTGATCACGCGGACGTCGGCCGGAGGAACGTCGATGAACACGCCGTGCTTCCACGCCCCGAGGTACGTGCCGTTCCAGAAATCGTAGACGTGATAGGCTGCCGTGGAGTCGAGGCCCATCGCGCTCCACGACAGCAGCCGGTTGGTGGTGCTGTCGGTGTCGTAGTTGAAGATGCCCGCGACGTCGTAATCGCGTCCCAGGTGGCTCACCTTGAGATCGATGACGGGCTTCCGCGCGTTCGTCGGTCGGAAGAGGTCGAGGGGGCGGATGTCGACGGCGGGATATACTCGGCGAAGCAGCTCCACCCGAGACTCGGGGAGGTCGGTCAGACGGTCGCTGCTCATGAGCGCCTGCCCGGTCAGGCCGAGCACCGTGGCCCAGGCACGCGCAGTACCCTCGCGCATAGGGGCACGCACCAGGAGCACGTCGGGATCGGAGTACCACGCGATGTTGTGGAGGAAGTTCCACTGCTGCGTCGCGGCTGCCGCCCCGAGGAATCCATCCCACCCCTGCACGATGTCGCCGCCCGTGCGGGAACCGTTGAACAGGCCCACGCCCTCGAGCGGCGTGCCCCACGAGGCGACGAGGTATGACTTGTCGCCGATTGCGTGACGGATGGTGCGGAGTGTGCCGCGGTAGAGCTCCGCTCCTACCTGCTCACGCGATCCGGCGGGTACGGATCCGGCCATGTATTTCGTCTTCTTCCCGTACTCGTCGACGACTATCGTCTGGCCATCGATCTTGAAGTACGTGTAGTCCATCGCGCGGAGGCGCTTGAAAATATCCCCCAGGTAGCCCGGTGTTGCGGGCGCGGTGGGATCGACCAGGTAGCGTCCCTCCCAGGTAGTCGAGGCCGTGGAGTCGTTCGGTTTCCAGAGGAACGCTCCCGATTTGCGCGCTACCTGCGCATTGCTCTGCCCGTGGGGCGCGATCCAGATTCCGGCCTCGAGCCCCAGCGATCGGATGGAATCGGCGAGCCCCCCCAACCCGATCGCGCGGAAGCGCGGATCTACCGTGCTCCAGTCGCGATACGCCCCAGCTCCGCTCTCGCCCATTCCCTGCCAGCCGTCGTCGAGCTGCACGTACTGGGCACCGAACGGTGCCAGGTTCCTGGCGATCCAGTGCGCGTTGGCCAGCACCTCTTCCGGGGTGATGACCCGGTAGTAGTAGTACCACGTGCACCACCCGGAGGGCGGCACCGGGAAGATGGATTTGTCGATTGGTTGATAGAACGGAATTCCGAGGGTGTCCCGATAGTAGCGCTCGATCACCCTCCCATCGGAGGTCGTGACACGATCGGCGACGGGATCGAACACGCCATCGGCCAGAGGCGTGGAGATCTCGCCGAGCGTAGTTACCATGAAGTCATCTCGTCCCTGCGGCTCGAGTCGCACGGGGACAGGACGCGGCCACGGAGTCACCGGACCGGCTGCGATCGTGCTACTCCCGACAGCGTGAGTCGTCTGAGCGCGCACGGCGCTGGACGGATCGAGCGCCGTGGCGCCGACGAGCGCCGCGATAGCGAGATGGACCCTCATGACACCTTCCAGTAGAGCGCGTAACGCTCATCCATGATTCGGCTGAACGGGATCAGCGTCACGTCCTTGCTCTGCCCCGTGGTGCGAAACTCGAGAGGCGCTCCCGGCGTGGGATGAATCCATGTGCTGGGGTCGACCGATGCGGCCTGGAGCACTGGCGCCGCTATGGGCTCGCTCTTGTACTCGGGTATGTTGCGCGGCTTGGTGGGCTCGGCGCGCAGGTTGGCCTCGGTCAATCCCTCGGTACCCATGCGTCCGGCCAGTACCAGTGGCCCATACATGATCGCCTGGATCGATGCGTCATCCGGCATCGGGTGTATGTGCAGGCTCATGGGCATGGTGAGCCGCACCGTGTCGCCGTCGCGCCAGGTGCGATTCAATACGAAGTAGCTGCTCGGCGTCGCCGAGCCGTCCAACTGCCGGCCATTGAGCGTGACCGTGACGCCGCGCGTCGCCCAGTACGGCACCCGGATGCGCAGCGGCATCTTCACCGGCCGCTTGCACCGGACCGTGAGCTTGGTGGAATCTTCCTCGGGGAATTTCGTCGCCTGGACGATCCGGACGCCCTTCTCCGACCAGTCCAGCTCCGAGGCGATGAACAGATTCACGAACACGCCGTCGTCATCGTGAAAGTAGATGCTGTCGCCGAGCTTGGAGAACGACTCCGCGCCCGTGCCGGTGCAGCACCAGAACGCGTGATTGGGTGTGCCGAAGAGCTTCCAGTACCCCGAGGCCATCGCCACGTAGTAGAGCTTCTGGCCATCGGACGGATGCTGGGTGCCGAGGATTCCGTTGAACAGCGCGCGCTCGTAGTAATCCGCGCAGCGCGGATCCGCCGTCCACTCGAACAGGTGCCGCGTGAGCTTGAGCATGTTGTAAGTGCAGCAGCACTCGTGCGTGTAGCCGCCCAACTGCTTCGACAGCGTGTCGGCGTCTTTCCACCCTTCATCGTCGCTCGTACCGCCCGTAGCGTATGCGCGCCGGCTCGTGACGTCGTGCCAGAAGTACTCGGCGATGTCGCGATAGCGTGCTTCCCCGGTGAGCTCGTAGCGCAGTGCCGCCCCGATGACCTTCGGGATGTTGGTGTTGGCGTGCAGTCCCTTCAGCTCATCGCGACGCTCGGCGAGCGGGGCGAAGAATGACTCGTGGTCGAATCGGTGAGCCAGCCTCTGATATTCATTGCGCCCGGTGGCCACGGAGAGGTCGTAGAGTACCTCGTTCATCCCGCCGTACTCGCGCTCGAGGACGCGCGACATGTGCGCGTCGCTCAGCGGACCCACCCAACTGCTCGTCCAGCGGACCATGCCCTGCAACACATCCAGGGCCTGCTCGCTGCCGCTATAGGTGTACGTGTCCAGCAGGCCAGCCATGATCTTGTGGAGCGTGTAGAACGGCGCCCATACCGGCTTGCCGGCGCGCAGGCGATCGAAAAACTCTTCGGGGAAGGCGCTCAGGTAGCCGTTGCCGTGTGCCTTCTGGCACCTGGCCAGCTCGGCCACAACCTGCACGCCTCTCGCCTTGACCTGCTCGTCGCCAAGACTGACGCCCATCAGCGCGCACGCCGACAGATAGTGCCCGAGGAAATGACCGCGGAGCTCGTTGCCGGGAGCCTCCCACCCGCCGAGCGGCTCGGCCGAGGATGGTATGCCGGCCGTGAGGCGGAAGCTGTGCAGCAGCCGGTCGGTGTCGAACGCCATGATGTGCTTGCGATTCACCTCCGCCGCATCGCGGAAGGCGCCAGGTCCGAGTCGCACCTGCCGCAAGCCGAACGAGCGTACCCTGGGCTGGAAGTCCGGCTCCCCCGAGGGCACGGCGCCATAGCCCAACCGTGGCCACAGCGGGAGTGCCATCCCGGCCGCCGCGGCAGCCGCACCGGCGACGAACGCTCGTCGGGAAAATCTGTGGGTCATCGTTGGGCTCCTCTCTGCGTCTGGTCAGACATCTCGGCGTCCTTCCTCACTCCGTATGGTGATCCCGTCGCCCCCGCCAGCACTCGCATCCACAGCCACGCCCGCGTGCATCGCTGCGGGCCTGGGCGCGGTTGTGGGCGATACCGCATCCGCTCTGGCGCCACCGGCGGTGGATGTCTCGAGCCCCGTCATCATGCGGAGCAGTACATCCTGCGTGGCGCTCTCACGGTCAACCTCACCCACGATCCGCCCGGCGCGGAGCACGAGAATGCGCCCCGACAGATTCAGGAGCTCCGGGAGCTCGCTGGAGATCAGGAGCACGGCCACGCCCTCCGACGCCAGTTGGTCTATCCAGGCGTGAATCTCCGCCTTGGCTCCCACATCCACTCCTCGAGTTGGCTCGTCGAGGATGAGAATCTGGCTGTCGGCGGCGAGCCA
>DATCXG010000427.1:0-9219 GCA_036565945.1 Gemmatimonadaceae bacterium | reverse complement strand
ACTGAGCCCGCTTGCTTCAAGACCTGCCTACGATGCGGCGGGAAGCGGCACGCCCCAGAACGCGAGGGCCAGATATATGTATCTGGAATCTCCACCAACGCGGCACCGTTCCTCCAGGAAGCAAGGAGTCGCGGTGTGCCGTTCCCTGAATCCTGCCCCCTGAACCCCGTAGTTAGGACCCTGAACCCTGTCTCCCAAACCCCGACTTTATGGCTAACCCACTCCAATCCGCCGTTCGCGCTCCAAGCTTCCCGGACAACCTGGACTGGATCAACACCGGCGGCCGGCGGCTCTCGCTCGCCGATGTGCGCGGGAAGATCGTGCTGCTGGACTTCTGGACCTACGGCTGAATCAACTGCATTCACGTGATCCCGCAGTTGCGGGACGTCGAGCTGAAGTACCCGGAAGCCGTGGTCGTGCTGGGTGTGCACAGCGGCAAGTTCCACGCGGAGCGCCACACGGAGCGCATCCGTGATGCGGCGCTGCGACTGGGGAACACGCACCCCATGATCAACGATCGCCAGTTCCGCGTCTGGCGTAGCTACGCGGTGAACGCGTGGCCCACGATCGCCATCGTCGGCCCGGATGCCAGGGTGCTCGGTATGCACGCGGGAGAGTTCACGGTTGAGCAGTTCTCACCGTTGCTCGATGGCCTGATCGACCGCTACTCGTCCGCTGGCGTCCTCGATCGGCGCGCTCTGCACTTCCCAATTGACGACCCGGTGATCGCGTCCAGCGTGCTCCGCTACCCGGGCAAGGTGGAGGTGGACGGCGGCCGCCTGGCCATCGCCGACAGTGGACATCACCGGGTCATCCTTGCCCACCTGTCATCGGACGGCACGCGCGCCACCATCGAGCGCATCATCGGCCGCGGTACGCCGGGCTTCGACGATGGCGTGGATGGTGCCTTTCACTCGCCCCAGGGGATGGCCTTCGACGGCGACACTCTCTACGTGGCCGATGCGGAGAATCATGCTATCCGCGCGGTGAGCCTCACGACCGGCGAGATCCGCACCGTGGCCGGCACGGGCCGGCAACTTCGAACGCGCGACGACCAACGCGAAGGTGCCATGTCGTCGCCGTGGGATGTCACGAGAGTGGGACGTACGCTCCATATCGCCATGGCAGGTATCCACCAGCTCTGGTCGCTCGCCCTGGACACGCACGCCACGAGCGTGAACAGCGGTAGCTTTCGCGAAGACATCGTCGATGGCCCGCACACCGAGGCCGCGCTCGCGCAGCCCATGGGAATCACATCGGATGGCGAGCGACTCTACTTCACCGACGCCGAGTCGAGCGCCGTCCGCTGGTCCGACATCCGCCCGGCCGGCCGCGTCGGGACGCTGGTCGGCACCGGACTCTTCGACTTCGGTGATCGTGACGGTGTGGCCGACGCGGTGCGGATGCAGCACCCGCAGGGAATCGCGCGCCATCCGGATGGTCGCCTGCTCGTGGCCGACTCGTATAACGACGCCCTCAGATGGGTGGACCCCGCTACCCGCGCCGCCACTACCTGGGTGCGCGGCCTCCACGAGCCGAGCGGGGTGGCTTGCGGCGAGGTGGCCGCCTACGTGGCCGACACCAACGCGCATCGCGTGATGAGGGTGGCCTACGCTAGCGGCGAGATGGAGGAGCTCGGGCTGGCATGACAGCGTCCGCCGAGTCCGTCATGGACCCACTAGCACCCATCGCCCACGAGCGCGTCCTGGTGGTCTTCAGCGGCCTGCTCCTCGTACTACTGCTGGCAGCACTCGATTCCACCATCGTCGCCACCGCGCTCCCCACGATCGTGGGCGAGCTGGGCGGCGTGGCACAGCTCTCCTGGGTCGTCACCGCGTACCTGCTCGCGCAGACGGTAGTCACTCCACTCTACGGCAAGCTCGGCGATCTCTACGGGCGCAAGGGCGTGCTGCAGGTTGGGATAGTGATCTTCCTTGTGGGCTCGGCGCTGTGTGGGCTGAGCCAGAACATGGCTCAGCTCATCGCGTTTCGCGCTATCCAGGGGCTGGGCGGCGGCGGGCTAATCGTCACCACTCAGGCGGTGGTCGGCGACATCGTGTCGCCGCGCGAGCGCGGCCGCTACCAGGGGCTGTTCGGAGCGGTGTTCGGCGTTGCCAGCATCGCCGGCCCGCTCCTCGGCGGCTTCTTCACCACGCACCTGTCGTGGCGCTGGATCTTCTACATCAACCTGCCGCTGGGAATAGCCGCGATGGTGGTGCTCGCCGCCACGCTTCCCGCGGTGAGCGAGCGAGTCCGTCGCTCAATCGATTACGTAGGCTCGGCGCTCCTCGCCGTGGTGTTGAGCGCGATCGTTCTCATCGCCGATGTCGGGGGATCCAGATTCCCTTGGAGCTCGCCCGCGATGCTGGCGCTCATTGCCGTCGCCGTAGTATCGCTCGGCGGGTTCATACTGGCCGAGCAGCGCGCGGCGGAGCCGGTCCTACCGCTCCGGCTCTTCGGGAACCCGTCGTTCTCCGTCACGTCGGCGATCGGGCTGATAGTGGGGTTCGCGCTCTTCGGGTCGGTGACGTACCTGCCGGTCTTCCTGCAGATCTCCAAGGGCGCGAGTCCTACCGCGTCCGGGTTGCAGATGGTGCCGATGATGGGCGGCATGCTGCTGACATCCATCGTGTCGGGCCAGCTCATCAGCCGGTGGGGGCGCTACAAGATTTTTCCGATAATCGGCACTGCCGCGGCCACGCTAGGGCTCGTTCTCTTGTCGCGCATGTCGCCGGAGACGACGATGCTCGGCGCATCGCTCGCGATGCTGGTGCTCGGCCTCGGGCTCGGTATGGTAATGCAGGTTCTCGTGATCGCCGTCCAGAACGCGGTGGACTACCGGGATCTGGGAGTGGCCACGTCGGGGGCGACGCTCTTCCGGCTCGTGGGTGGGTCTCTAGGCACCGCGGTACTCGGCGCGATCTTCGCTTCGCAGCTCGGCGCGAACCTCACGCGCGTCCTCCCGGGCGGGGCGAGCGCAGTCGCTGCGGCTACTCGCGCCATCGACCCCGAGACACTGGCCCGACTTCCGGCTGCCACGCGCGAGGTGTACGTGCAAGCCTTCACTGCATCGATCTCTACCATGTTCCTTGCCGCGGCCGGCATCGCGCTGCTCAGCTTCCTGCTCACCTGGCTCCTCCCCGAGCGCCCGCTGAGAGAGACCATTGCCGCGGCAAGCGCCAATGTTGGCGGCGACATAGGCGAGGCGTTCCCGATGCCCACGAGCGACGACTCGCTCCCCAAGCTCCTGCGCGGCATCTCCATCCTGGCTGACCGCGACGTGCGGCGTCAGTACGTCGAGCGCATAGTCGAGCGCGCGGGCGTGGAGCTCACCGCGGCTGCGGCGTGGATGCTGGTGCGCGTGGACGAGGATCCACACGCGGATCCAGGGGCGTTGGCGCGCGCCCACGACGTGAGCGAGATGCGGTTACGGGCCGGGCTTGCGGAGCTCGCCGAACGCGGGCTGATCGTCGAGCGGCGCGCGGCCGATGACGGAGATCCACCGTTGGCGACGCTCACTCCCTCCGGTCGCGAGGTGCTCGAGCGCCTCGTTGCCGCGCGCCGCTCGCAACTCGCCGAGATCTTCGCCGAATGGGGTCCGGAGAAGCACGAGCGGATCGTGTGGATGCTGAACCGCCTCGCGCGCGAGCTCGTGCACGAGGCACGTCCCGAGGCAGGTCCCGAGGCAGGCGAGGCACGTCCCATGGCACGTCAGGATACGCGTCCCGAATCGCGTCCCGATACCGGCGCCGGGCGCTGACGCCCAACCGGCCTGCGGCTGTTGGTCCAGACAGTCGGAGCACGAGCTGTCGTGATCTGACTCGCGGCGCGACAGGCAGCCATACTGCTCATGGTCGACAGCTGCCTGCAACAGGCGCCCTTACTACTTGTTGTTGGCGGCCGCCCCCAGGTTCTCCTCCAGATGCGCTCCGGTCTTCATTCCCACCAGAGCCGAGACCACCGGCAGCGATCTCACGAACGCAATCGCGCGCTGCGCGTCGGTATCGTGTCCCGGGAGCGCTTCGCGCAGTTGCACCGGGAGTCCGCTAGCGAGCTTGGATTGCAGGAGCGTGGCGCTGGCGACCACGCTGATCCCGAGCTCCGCCGCCGCCTCCAGCAGGGTCACCTCGCGCCCGCCGAGGCGCTGCGTGGGAGCGCGCACCGCCTCGGCGAGTGCCAGATTCACCGGGAGCTGTACCACGCGGAAGTGGTGCGCGTCGCCGCCCACCTCGCGCGCCAGCTCCACGAGCGGGGCGAGCTCCAGATGGTCGCGAGCGTCGAGTCCTGAGCGAAAGCCATTCCACGTAGCGCAGCCGTAGATGCCGATCTCGCCGCGAGCGCAGTGCTCCTCGAGGAGCGCGAACGCCGCGCGTAGCCGATCGTGTAGCACTTCCGGAGCTACCGCGTCCAGCTGCTGCTCGGGGTTATGGACGTAGTACACATCGATGGAGCCGATCCCCAGGTTCACGCGGCTGCGCTCTATCTGCGAAGCGAGGTAGCCCGGTGCCAGGCAGTGGCCGCCGGCCACGACGTCACCCGGCTGCATGATCCCGCGCGCGAAGAACTCGCGCGCCAGGTACTCCTGGTACTCCTCGCGCGTGGCGGGCGCGACGCCATCGAGCGGGATGTAGCCGCCCTTGGTGCAGACCACCACCTCGTCGCGCGCCACGCTCCCACTCTCGATGGCGGCCGACAGCGCACGCCCCAGTGCCTTCTCGGAGCGCTGGCATCTGTAGTTGATCGCCGTGTCGAGGATGTTGAGTCCGCGACCCAACGCGGCACGCGCGGTACTCGTATAGGCACTGTCGTCCGCCTCGTCGCACTCGCCCAGATAAGTGCCGAGTCCTATCGACGAGATGCACACCCCGGCCGCACTCAGCGGCCGGTAGAAGTTCGCAGCGAAGCGGTCGGAGAAACGCGCCGCGAATCGGGCGGTTCCTTCCGGCGTGGCGCGCCCGGCCAATCGCGCCGGGACGTCGGCGCGTTCCGCGGATGCCTTGCTAGTCACACGGTCACGCTAGCCGCGAAAGGCATGCGCCGCAAGGGGAACTACAGGGATCAGGAAGCAGGGATCAGGGATCAGGAACTGCCTCGGCGTAGAGAGCTCTCCCCGAGGAGCCCTTTCTGATCCCTGATCCCTGCTTCCTGATCCCTGTAGTTCACGGTCCCTGCTTCCTGATCCCTCTGTAGTTCCTGAACCCTGAACCCTGAACCCTGCCACCCGTAGTCAAATTGTTGCACCTTTCAGGATTGTGGACCTGGCCGGCTTCATACACCCTCAGCCCGGACATCGATGTGAGGCACCATACAGCTCTCCCGTTCATCGCGCTCGCGCTCGCGGCGTGCACGCATACGTCCCAGGCACCAGTCGCGGCGGCGCCGGTTCCAGCCGGTGCGCCGGTGCGGGTGGATTCGCTACCGACCGTGATCATGATGGCGCCGCCGCACGAGGGCATAACCCCCGCCTCGCGCGTCACCGGCAACCTCCCGGAGTTCGCGCGGCTCGACCGCATGGACTGGCCGGGTCCTAACCGGTTCCGTACCGCCGATGGGTCGCCGGGAGAGGAATACTGGCAGCAACGCGCCGACTACTCGATCGATGTCACGCTCGATACCACGGCCAGGACCGTGAGCGGACGTGTATCCATCACGTACACGAATAACTCCCCCGACACCCTTCGCTTCGCCTGGCTGCAGCTCGATCAGAATCTCTACAGGCCCGGGAGTGTTGGCTCGGCGCTCTTCCCCGAGGACTCGCGCTGGGGTGTGCGCGGTTTCCATGGCGGCTACGACATCAGCAATGTCACGGTGAACGGCAAGCCCGCGGCCTCGCACGTGAACGACACTGGTATGCGCGTGGAATTCGCGCGACCGCTCGCACCCAGTGGCGCGAAGGTCACCATCGCCATGGACTTCCAGTTCAACGTTCCCGAACACGGCTCCGATCGCATGGGGCGTGACGGCACGCTGTACGAGATAGCGCAGTGGTACCCGCGGATGTACGTCTACGACGATGTGCGCGGATGGAATACCGACCCCTATCTCGGACAGGGTGAGTTCTACCTCGAGTACGGCGACATCGACTACACGGTCACCGCTCCCGCCGGCTACACGATCGCGGGGAGCGGGGTTCTGCAGAACCCGAACCAGGTGCTGCCAGCCGTGCAGCGTCAGCGGCTAGCACGTGCGGCAAAGTCGGACACCGTGATTCAGATCGTCACCATGGCCGAGGCGAAGGCGACTCCCACGGCCGGCACGAAGACCTGGCGCTTCAGCGCCCGGAACGTGCGCGACGTGGCGTGGGCTGGCGCGCCCGACTTCCGCTGGGACGCGACGAGCTGGAATGGGATCGTGACCCAGGCCTACTACCAGTGGCCCAGGGCCGGAGCCGGCTGGGAGAACGCGGCGGAGAACACACAGTGGAGCGTCCGCCTCTACTCCACCCGCTTCCATTCTTACCCGTACCCGCAGGCCACCTCGGTGGCCGGCCCGGTAGGAGGAATGGAATACCCGATGTTCGTGATGGTGCACTACAGCAACCAGCCGCAGGGCGCCTTCGGGACGATAGATCACGAGCACGGCCACGAGTGGTTCCCCATGATGGTGGGTTCCAACGAGCGGCGCTACGCGTGGATGGACGAGGGGTTCAACACCTACATCAACACCTTCTCCAACGAGGCGCGCGAGCCCGGCACGAGCCTGTGGCCCGCGTACATGAAGAACTGGCGCACCGTGGTGGAGAACGGCACGCAGTCTCCGCTCATGACGCCGCCAGACCGCATCAACGCTGGCGCGCTCGGCGCGATCGGTTATCGCAAGCCGGCGGCGGTGCTGCTCACCCTGCGTAACCACGTCGTCGGGGCCGAGACCTTCGATGCCGCGTTCCGCGAGTACACGCGGCGCTGGGCGTTCAAGCATCCCACGCCTGCCGATTTCTTCCGCACGGTGGAGAACTTCACCGGCGAGGACCTCTCCTGGTTCTGGCGCGGCTTCTTCTATACTACCGACGTGCTCGACATCGGTATCGATTCGGTGTCCACCACTCAGTCCGAGGGAGGCACCACGGCGATGGTTACGATGACCAAGCACACGTCCATCCCGTTCCCGATCGAGCTGCGCTTCAAACTTGCCGACGGCTCCGCTCAGGACGCGCGGCTCCCGGTCCAGATCTGGAGCCAGGGCGACCGCTACACTGCCGCGATCCCCGTCCGCTCCCGCGTGATCGGTGCGCGTCTCTGGCCCGTGCCAACGGTCCCCGATTGGGACGCGGACAACGATGCCTGGGGCGACGCACCGGCTGCCGACGCGATGAGTCCTGTCACGGCTGGCGGACTGGCGGTCCCGGCAACCAGTGACCGCTGAGCCGCGTCCAGCATTGGCAGCAGATTGATAGCGGCTTACATTCAGTGGTGGCTCGTCCCCGGCTCTAGAGTCGGGGACGGGTCGCTTCAGACGTCCGCTGCGCCCGTGTAGCGCCGATAAACCTTCAGGTCAAGGAGCACAGGCAGACGATGCCAGGATTCGCCGTTTTGGCCTCGCATTGGTGGCAGGCCGTAGTTTTCATCATCATCGCCGGCCATGTCACTAACGTTTGCGTCACGCTCTTTCTGCATCGGAACCAGACGCACCGCGGCGTCACGTTCAGCAAGATCGTAGAAATCCCCATGCGCCTCTGGCTGTGGCTATCCACGTCCATCGTGACCAAGGAATGGGTAGCCTGCCACCGCAAGCATCATGCGTTCGCTGACCGTGAGGGCGATCCACACAGCCCGGTCATCGAAGGACTGCGCGAGATCATTCTCAAGGGTGCCTTCTATTACCGCAGAGCGGTGAAGGCGCCTGGCATGCTAGAGAAGTACGGCAAGGGAACCGCCAACGACTGGCTCGAGCGCCACTTGCTCAGCCGCCTGCCCTGGCTCGGCATCGTCCTCATGCTGGGCATCGATATCTACCTGTTCGGCTTCTACGTCGGCCCGCTCGTCTGGGGTGTGCAGATGCTGTGGATTCCCTTCTGGGCGGCTGGCATCGTGAACGGCGTGGGGCATGCTCTCGGATACCGTAACTTCAATGTGAAGGACGAGAGCCGTAACATCCTGCCGATCGCTATCTGGCTGGGCGGCGAGGAACTACACAACAACCACCACGCCGACCCCCATTCGGCAAAGTTCAATGCCAAGTGGTACGAGTTCGACATCGGTTGGGTCTACATCCGTCTCCTTCAGGTTGTGGGGCTGGCAAAGGTACGTTACGCCAGAGCCTAGTCCCTCTATAGATATTCATGGAAATCACGTGCACTCGATGTGGCCAGACTCGCGCTGGCCTGGAGAAGATCCCCTTCCCCGGCCCGATCGGCGCGCGCGCACAGGCGGAGATCTGCGCTGAGTGCTGGGGCCTCTGGCTGAAGCAGCAGACCATGTTGATCAACCACTATGGCCTGAACCTGATGGATCCGCAGGCCCGCGCGTTCCTCACCAGGAACATGGAAGCCTTCCTGTTCAAGTCGGGCGGCCAGGAACCGGTGGACACGAGCAAGCAGGGTACGATCAACTGGTAGTCAGCGGGCCGGTGATCGAGCAGCGGCCTACCATATCTCCACCGTCCGGGGCAGGGGAATTGCGCTCATATCTTCTTGGCATCGCGTCGATCGCGCTTGCCGGCTGCGCCACGGCCACCGTGGGCACCGGCGCCGCGGGCGAAGCGCGCGAGATCCACGTGGCCTGCAGCGAGCAGGTCACGTCGGAAAGTTGGGCCACCTGCGCGATCCAGCGCATGACGCCACGCGAGAAGGCCGCACAGATGGTATGGCCTCAGCTCTACGGCGACTACATGGCCGCGGACGACCCAACGTGGCGCAGGCTCACTGACTACATCACCAGGGAGAAAGTCGGCGGCCTCATAATGTCCATCGGGTCGCCGTTGGAGATCGCGGCCAAGCTGAACGCGCTCCAGAAGATGAGCGACCTGCCGCTGCTGGTCGGCTCCGACCTGGAGACTGGTGCTGGGTTCCGCGCCCGGGGCGGTTACTTCCTCCCCAATGGGGTCTACCTCGGCGGCTCGGTGGTATTTCCGCCGGAGATGGCGATCGGCGCCACGGGCGATACCACGTTCGCCTACGAGCAGGGACGGGTCACCGCCCTCGAGGGCCGCGCCATAGGGATCCACATCGGCTTCTCGCCGGTGCTCGATGTCAACAACAATCCGGCCAACCCGGTGATCAAC
>DATCXG010000409.1:0-5923 GCA_036565945.1 Gemmatimonadaceae bacterium | reverse complement strand
GGCGGTGAGCGGATGGTTGGCCATCGCTGTGCTGCTTCGCTACGTGAGCCGGAATAGCTACGGCATCTTCGCCATCTACCGCGTGGTGCTCGGCCTGGCCGTGCTGGCTGTGCTGGCGGTCCGTGCCTGACGCGCTGTACGACGGCCATGCCGCTGGCGAGCTACGAGCCTTGCTCGACCTCCCGCGCGTGGAGCTTTTCGAGAGTGTGACATCGACGCTCGATGTTGCCCATACCATGGGCGCAGGCGGGGCGCCGGCGGGCACGTTGATTCTGGCCGAGCACCAGACCGCCGGGCGTGGGCGAGGTGGGCACCGATGGGAATCGGGCTCTGGTAGTGGAATCTGGCTCACCATGGTGGAACGCCCGACTGACTCCGCGGCGATCGATGTCCTCTCCATTCGGCTCGGCCTTCATGCGGCGCGCGTACTCGACCGATGGACAGATGAGCCGGTACGATTGAAGTGGCCCAACGACATCTTCTCCGGTGGAGTGAAGCTGGCAGGGATCCTCGTGGAGAGTCGCTGGCGCGATCAGCGAGTGGACTGGGTCGCGGTGGGCCTGGGAATCAACATTCGTCCGCCCGAGGGCATTGCCCTCGCCGCGGCGCTTCGCGACGGGGTGTCGCGCGTGGATGTGCTGGCGGAGCTGGTGCCGGCATTGCGGTCGGCTGCTGCGGCACGCGGATCGTTGAGTGTCGGAGAGATGGAGGCGTACGCCGAGCGGGATCTCGCGCGCACTCGGCGGTGCACGGCGCCCGCAGCCGGCGTGGTGCAGGGCATAGACGCGCGCGGCTCTCTCATTGTTCGCACGGCCACTGGTGACGTGGCGTGCCGCTCGGGCTCCCTGATTCTCGAGGAGGACGTGTGATAGTCGTTTTCGACGTGGGCAACACCGAGACTACAATTGGCGTTTTCGATGGGGCTGAGCTCCGCGCTCACTGGCGCGTGATGACCGACGTTGCCCGTACGAGCGACGAATTCGGATTGCTGTTATGTGGCCTGCTGCGCTCCGGTGACGTGGAGCCGACCGCGCTTCACGGGAGCGTGATCGGCTCGGTGGTGCCACCGATCACCGCTCCACTGGCCGAGGCGTGCGAGCGGTGGCTGCGCGTCACGCCCATAGTGGTGGACGCGCGCGCCAAGCTTCCGATCGAGCTCCGCGTGGCCGAGCCACTCACCGTGGGCGCCGACCGCCTCGTCAATACGCTCGCGGCGAGTAGGCTGTATGGCTGCGACACGATAGTAGTGGACCTCGGAACTGCCACCACCTACGACTGCATCACGGCTGAGGGAGTGTTCCTGGGCGGCGTGATCGCTCCAGGCCTCCGCACCTCCGCCGATACGTTGGTGCGCCGCACCTCCAAGCTGCCGGCCACCGACTTGGTGCCGCCGGCGCGAGTGATCGGGACTCGCACGGAGGAGTGCATCCGCGCCGGAGTCGTGCTGGGAACAGCCGACTCCATCGATGGCATCGTGCGCCGCATCAAGGCGGAGTGGCCTACTGGCCGCACTCCCAGGGTGGTGGCCACCGGCGGACTCGCCGAGTTGATGGCGCCCCTCTGCCGGGAGGTGGATGTAGTGGAACTTTTCCTCACCCTCCATGGGTTGAGGATGGCGTACGAATTGCTCGGGTAGGTGAGCGGAGGGGGGGGAGGGCGGCCGCGAGCGCGTCGTGCCCGGAGTGCCGGCTGAAGCGGCGCTGAGGGCTATCCGGTCACCCTCTCGCACCCCGCGGTAGCGCCGGGACCCAGAGCCCAATCGTGGCCCGCAGTCGATGTTCCGAGTCGGTCTGTAACTGTTGTGTTAGTAACGGGTTGGCCAGCTCTGGCTGGGCTCGCTATGGCGAGTGGCAGCCCCGGTAGCGACCCTTGACGTCCCCCCAATACCGTGGTAGCTTCGCAGGTGTGTTAGCACTCGTGAGTAGTGAGTGCTAACGGTTTTGCATTAACAAGTCATCGTGAACCCATAATCAGGAGAAGCGCGACTTATGGCCACCAAGAGTGCCGCGGCTGTGAAAGTGAGCCCATTGGCCGACCGCGTTGTTGTGAAGCCGCTCGAGGAGAGCGAGCAGATGCGTGGTGGGCTCTATATCCCCGATACCGCGAAGGAGAAGCCGCAGCAGGGCGAGATCGTCGCCGTCGGGCCGGGACGCTACGAGAAGGACAAGCGCGTCCCGATGGACGTCAAGGTCGGCGACAAGGTCCTGTACGGCAAGTACAGCGGGACTGAAGTCACGCTCGACGGCGAGCAGTACCTGATTCTCAAGGAATCGGACGTCCTCGCGATTGTGTGATGAAGTCGCCGGCGGCAGGCTCCGGCCTATAGCCGCTGCTCTCAACGAACACTCACTAACATCACTACGGTCATATGGCAGCCAAAGAACTCTATTTCAATACTGATGCGCGCGCGGCGCTCAAGCGCGGCGTCGACCAGCTCGCCGAGGCGGTGAAGGTCACCCTCGGTCCGAAGGGGCGGAATGTTGTCATCGACAAGAAGTTCGGTGCGCCCACGATCACGAAGGACGGGGTCACGGTAGCCAAGGAAGTCGAGCTCGCCGATCCCCTCGAGAACATGGGTGCCCAGATGGTGAAGGAGGTAGCTACCAAGACCTCCGACATCGCCGGTGACGGCACCACGACGGCCACGGTGCTCGCGCAGGCGATCTTCCGTGAAGGGCTCAAGAACGTGACGGCCGGCGCCAACCCGATGGCGATTCGTCGCGGCATCGACGCTGCAGTGGCAGCGGTCGTGGCTGAGCTCCGCAAGATCAGCGTTCCGACCAGCGGCAAGAAGGAAATCGCCCAGGTAGGCACGATCTCCGCGAACAACGACAAGGAGATCGGTGACCTGATCGCCGAAGCGATGGAGAAGGTCGGCAAGGACGGCGTGATCACGGTCGAGGAGGCGCGCGGTCTCGAGACGACTCTCGAGACGGTGGACGGTATGCAGTTTGACCGTGGCTACCTCTCGCCCTACTTCGTGACCGATCCGGAGAAGATGGAGGCCGTCCTCGAGGACGCGCTGATCCTCATCCACGACAAGAAGATCTCGTCGATGAAGGACCTGCTCCCCATCCTCGAGAAGGTCGCGCAGATGGGCAAGCCGCTGCTCATCATCGCCGAGGATGTCGAGGGTGAGGCGCTGGCTACGCTCGTGGTGAACAAGCTGCGTGGCACGCTGCGCGTCTGCGCTGTGAAGGCGCCCGGCTTCGGTGACCGTCGCAAGGCCATGCTCGAGGATATCGCCGTTCTCACCGCCGGTCAGGTGATCAGCGAGGAAGTGGGCTTCAAGCTCGAGAACGCCGTGGTCAGCGATCTGGGCAGCGTGAAGCGCGTCGTGATCGACAAGGACAACACCACGCTCATCGATGGTGCGGGCGACGAGGCCAAGATCCAGGGCCGCGTGAGCGAGATCCGTGTGGCGATCGACAAGTCCACCTCGGACTACGACAAGGAGAAGCTCCAGGAGCGCCTTGCGAAGCTCGCCGGCGGCGTTGCGGTGATCAATGTTGGTGCCGCTACCGAGTCGGAGATGAAGGAGAAGAAGGCTCGCGTCGAGGATGCGCTGCATGCCACCCGCGCGGCCGTGGAAGAGGGTATCGTTCCCGGCGGCGGTGTAGCCCTGGTGCGCGCGCAGAAGGCTCTCAAGTCGCTCAAGATCGACGAGCCCGACGCGCAGATCGGCGTGGACATCATCCGTCGCTCGATCGAGGAGCCGCTCCGCATGATCGTGCACAACGCGGGTGGCGAGGGTGCCATCGTGCTGGAGAAGGTGCGTGGATCGAAGGACGATAGCTACGGCTACAACGCCCTCACCGACACGTACGAGAACCTGATGCACGCCGGCGTGATCGATCCCACCAAGGTCACGCGCACGGCGCTGCAGAACGCCGCTTCTATCGCGGCCCTTCTGCTCACGACGGAAGCTCTCATCGTGGAGAAGAAGGAAGAGAAGCCCGCAATGCCAGCCGGTGGCCCCGGCGGCGGCATGGGCGGGATGTACTGAGCCGCGGCTCGCACGAGCGCGGTCGAGATGCAGAGCGGGGGACCGGCAACGGTCCCCCGCTCTGCATCTGGTCTGCTCATCAGGCACGAGCCCTGCATGCCCTGTTGTCGAGTCCCTCGTGCGGCTGAGCAGGTGATCGCACGACGCGCGGTGGCTACTCGCAGTGGAAGGTTCAGCCTGATGCGTCTCAGTGAGATAATGAATACCAGGGTCGTCACCAGCAGGCCCGATGAAGCGGCGAGTACAGCCTGGACCAGGATGCGCCGGCGTAGCATCCGCCACCTGGTGGTGATGGATGGTTCACGCCTCGTGGGAGTCCTCTCCGAGCGCGACCTCGGTGGCCGCACCGGCACGGAGATGCGCAAGGGTCGCACGGTCGGCAAGCTGATGACGCCGAGCGTGCTGAGCGCCCAACCGGAGACCACGGTCAGCGAGGCGGCCGACCTGATGCGAGAGCGGCTGATCGGTTGCCTGCCGGTGATGGATGGTGATGCGCTCGCGGGCATCGTGACAGCCACCGATGTGTTCGATGCGCTCGGGATGGCGGCCACCGGTCCGAGAGGCCCGGTAGAGGAGCGACTCCTGCGCGCACCGACCACGAGCAAACGACTCGGCGGCCGTCCGGTGGCTCGGCGGCGCTCCACGGTTGTGCCCACCAAGCGCGCCGTGACGTCGAGCGGCAACAAGCGCGACCCCCTTCCGGAAGCGCTACCCAGGGCATCCAAGCGGGGGATGGGCCGCACGGAAGCCCCGCTCACCCCTGCCAACATCCGGGCTCTGGGTATGGAGCTCGACCAGGATGCGCGGGATTACATGCGGAGCAAACTGGGGAAGAAGCTCGGGAAGTACGCGACATCCATCGAGCGCATCACAGTTCGTCTGCGCGACGTTAATGGACCTCGTGGCGGCGTCGATCGGTCGTGCCGTATAAAGGTCGTCCTGAGCGGTCTTCCGAGCGTCGTGTTCGAGGCGCAGGGAGCTTCCGCCGGTGCCGCATTCGACAGTGCTCTCGACGGTGCGGAGCGAAGTGTGCGGCGGAGCGTGCAACTCAGGCGCACGAAACCCATCATCAGAGGCAGGGGAAAGGAGAGAGCCATATCCGCGCCGCCACCACCCAGCCCGTAACCGGAGTCCGAGCTGTCTCTCGGGCGGGATCGCAGGCCGCGTCTGATGGTTCTCGACCCGAGTACGCCCAGGCAGTGACTATCTCGCGCGCGTGCCCCACGCGTGCTCAGCGCCCCGCCGAGCGCCTCACAGTCCGAGGCTCAGCTGCTGTCCAGCGCCACCCGTGAAAGGTCCGACCACGTAGTCCTGATGCGCCGGCACCACCCGACCACGGAATACCGTGCGCTGGAGCGCCGTCCTCACCGCCGCGGTGGCGACCGCGGGGTCGTTGCAGATCTGACTCAGGTGTGCCAGCACCACCTGGCGCAGGCCTCGGTGCGCGCATGTGGAGGCGAGATCCGCGGCAGCTCGGTTGCTCAGATGCCCACTCGGTCCCGCTATGCGAGTGCGCACCGAGCGAGGATACGGGCCGCCGTGCAGCATACCCTCGTCGTGGTTGGCCTCGAGCACGAGGATATCGAGATCTACCAAAGCCGCCCTCATCTCGCCCGTCGCGCGCCCCATGTCGTACGCAATTCCCGCCCGCATTCCGCTCCGGCGGGCGGTTGCCACGAACGCTACCGGCTCGGCGGCATCGTGCGGTGTGGCGATGGAGCGTAGTGTGACCTCGCGCAATTCGATGGTCGCACCGGTAGAGAAGATCCGCACGCCTCGATCGCTGAGGGCGGGACACGCCGCCGCCGTGCCGGCGCTCGCGTATAGCTCCCACCCCCAACGCTTCGCTCCCGCACATGCGCCGCGAATGTGGTCGGTATGCTCGTGCGTTATCACCGCGGCCTCTATCGACTCGCC
>DATCXG010000392.1:0-7476 GCA_036565945.1 Gemmatimonadaceae bacterium | reverse complement strand
GCATGACATCGCATGCCGCCATAGTGTCACGCGAGCTCGGTATACCGTGCGTGGTCGGTACCCACGAGGCGACGCGGGTCGTCCCCAACGGCGCGCCGATCACCGTGAGCGGCACGGACGGAACTGTCGTTGCCGGCACCTCGGCCGCGAGCGCAACGACGTCACCAGTCGCCGTCACGGTGCAGGGATCCGCTCCAGCCAGCCCCCGCGCCGCGATGCCGATTACAGCCACCCGGCTGTACGTCAACCTTGGCGAGCCGGACCTCGCCGAGAGCGTTGCACAGCGGGATGTGGACGGTGTCGGTCTGTTGCGCGCCGAATTCATGATGCTCGATGCGCTGGACCGTATGCATCCCCGCGAGCTACTGGCGCGCGGCGGGGCCAACGAGTTCGTCGAGCGCATGTCCGAGAAGCTCCGAATCTTCGCGCGCGCTTTCGCTCCACGCCCGGTGATATACCGCGCGATGGACTTCCGGTCGAACGAATTCCGCGCGCTCACCGGCGGCGACGCGCAAGAGCCGCGGGAGGAGAACCCGATGATCGGGTATCGCGGCTGCTTCCGGTACACGAGAGAGCCAGACCTCTTCGCCCTCGAGCTCCGCGCGCTGCACGAGGTGCGCTCGGAATACGGTAATCTTCACCTCATGCTCCCGTTCGTACGCTCCGGCCGGGACTTCGTCCCTTGCAAGCGCCTCATCGATCAGAGCCCGCTCGGCTCCGACCCCGAGCTCGAGCTATGGATCATGGCGGAGGTGCCGTCGGTCACCACATGGTTGGCGGAGTACGCGCGGCTCGGGGTGCGCGGGGTTTCCATTGGCTCGAACGACCTCACCCAGCTCGTCCTGGGAGTGGACAGGGACAGCGAACTGCTCGCGGGGCTCTACGACGAGCGGGACCCCGCGGTCCTGAGCGCGATCCAGACGATAATCGACGAGAGCCACCGGCTCGAGCTCAGCTGCTCCATCTGCGGGCAGGCTCCGTCGGTGCACCAGCAGTTCGCGGAGCAGCTCGTGCGTTGGGGCATCGACTCCATCTCGGTCAATCCGGATGCGATCGACCGCACGCGGCGCAACATCGCCATGGCGGAGCAGGCAATCCTCCTCGATGCCGCGCGAGGCCGTCAGGCAAAACCGTACCACTGAGCTTCGGTCTTCCGCACGAAATTTCCAGACTCGACCGACAGCTGGTCGTGACCGCGTCGTGCAGGTTGTTGCGAACGCATGACCACCTGATCCGGAGGCCCGATGACCACCGAGTCCACACCCAAGACCGATAGCGAGCGCTTGCGCATGGCGCTGCGACTTCGCCTGAGCCTACGCGAAGCCGGAAAGGGGTGCCAGGGTGAGACCATCCTCATCTCACCCCGGCCACCTGTGCCTCGAACAACGGAACCGGACCCAGCTACTGAGGCGAGTAGTACTGGCCAGCGGACAGGAACAACGGGCACTCGTTCATGCTGGAGTGCGACGCGGGGTCTTACTCAGGGGCTGTGAGCATCGCATCTTTGGGCTGCGTACGTCGAGCCGCGTTCCCTGCAGTACGGGCGCGGAGCACATCCCGCTCGCCAGTGAGGAGCGTCTGCCAGACTCCATCCCCCCAGTCGAGGTTCGGGATCTCCCGGCTGCGCCGGCATCAGGCGAGGCATCCGACACGCGCAGTCTCCCGGAAGCCGTCTTCCCTGAGATCATAGCCATCTCGGCCGACGCCGTGGTCTGCGTCGATCACTCGCAGCGCATCGTACTCTTCAACCGCGGCGCCGAAAGGATCTTCGGTTACACGGCCGCGGAAGTCATGGGCGAGCTGCTCGAGGTGCTGATCCCCGATCGAGCTCGCGCCGTCCACAGGGAGCACATTGCACGGTTTGGCGAGTCTCCGCTCGCCGCCCGTCGCGTTGGGGAACGCGGCGAGATCATGGGCCGGCGGAAGAACGGCGAGGTGTTCCCTGCCGAAGCGTCCATCTCGAAGCTCGATGTCGGAGGACGCCGCATCTTTACAGCCGTGCTGCGCGACATCTCCTCGCGCTTGCGCGCGGAGGCGGAGCTCGCATCGCTCATCGAGCGCGAGCACGCCGCCCGCGACGCCGCCGAAGCGTCGGAACGCCGGGCCGCATTCCTGGCCGATGCTAGCGCGTTGCTCGACCGCTCGCTCGATTACAACACCACGTTGCAGAGCCTCGCGGATCTCGTCGTACCCAAATTGGCCGATGTCTGCTTCATCGACGTGATCGAGAGCGGCAGCGCCAGGCGCGTGGCCTCGGCGGCCACGAGCCCGGCGCTGGGCCGGACGGCCCGCGAGCTCCACCAGTTCCCGCGCCTCTCCAATGAGCCGTACCTGACGCGCGATGCGATCGAGTCAGGCCGGCCGGTGCTCGTCCGCGAGGCCACGCGCAACGCACTCGAGCGGGTAACGCAGCATCCGGAGCACCTGCGCCTCCTCCTCGCCCTCCACCCGCGCTCGTACATGACCGCGCCACTCCTCGCACGTGGGCGCACGCTGGGCGCCATGGCGTTCATCGCGTCCGGCGATTCGCGGAAGTACACGTCGGCGAATCTGGCCTTCGCGGAGGAGCTGGCGCGACGCGCCGCGCTGGCGGTGGATAACGCGCGACTCTACGGGGCCGCACAGCGTGCCACCAGCGCGCGCGACGAGATACTCGGTATTGTCTCGCACGATCTCCGCAATCCACTCAGCGCCATCTCCATGTGCGCGAGCGCGCTAGAGGACAGCCTGGCGCCCGCGCAGGACAGCGTGCGCTACATGGTCCGGACCATCCAGGAATCGTCGGAGTGGATGAGCCGTCTGATTCAGGACCTGCTCGACATCGCGAGCATCGAGACAGGGCATCTCTCGATGGACCGGCGCCCGGAGCCAGTGGCAGCGTTGCTCGAGCAGCTCGAGATGATATTCGCAGCCGGCGCGAGTGAGGCCGGCATTCGCCTCGTGCTCAGCGTGTCGCCCGGGCTCCCGTCCATCCTGGCCGACCGCGAACGCATCCTGCAAGTGCTCGCCAACATCGTGAGCAATGCACTCCGGTTCACGCCGGCCGGCGGCGAGATACACGTACGTGCCGACACCGATACATCAGACCCCGCACTCGTGCGCTTCACCGTGAGCGACACCGGCTGCGGCATCCAGCCTGAGAACATCCCGCACATATTCGACCGCTTCTGGCAGGCGAGACGAAGATCGAAGGAGCACGGCACCGGACTGGGTCTCGCGATCTCCAAAGGCATCGTCGACGCGCACGGCGGGCGCATCTGGGTGGAGAGCCAGGTGGGAGTGGGGAGCACGTTGTCTTTCGTTATTCCATCCTCGTCCAGCGCACCCAGCACGTAGTGGCCCCGGCGGATGGTACGCCGATACCGCAGCATGGGCGGAACACGGCAATCGCTCGAGCATGGGCCTTACACTCGTATCGCCCAGGAATAGCGGCGCCGGCATGCGAGCGTAGCCGCGTCGTGTGCCTGGCCCGCTGCCGGTGTCAGGTACAGCACGCGGTACAGGCCACGCCGTCCCCGGGGGAACCCGCCACCTCCAGTTCCCCGCGAGCCAGCCCCGGCTCATCAAGCATGCTTCCTGCAGTCATCCGCATCGTTGGATCGTCCCTGCCGGACTCAACCAGTGCCCGATAGCTCTCTCTACTGGCGGCCCGTCGACCAGCTTCGCCGTATGCTCAACCATGCATCACAACTGTACGAGATGAGCGCGATGCCCGCGGCGATGGCACCCCTGGGACTCGACGTAGCCGGCATCGCCATCGTCATAGCTGTGCTGGTGGCTGCCGGCGCAATCGTCGCTGGCGTATTCGCGCGCATCGGCCTGCGCGCCCACGCGGAGGCGGCCGAGCGGGAGCGCCAGTTACGCCGCCAGGCAGAGATTGCACAGTCGGAAGCACAGCGTTTCGCTTCTCAACTGCAGGTACACGCCACGAAGCTGGAGCGACAGACGGACGAAGCCCGCTCGCTCGCCGCCGAGTTGCGCACCGCCGAGGAGCGGCTGCGGCTAGCGGTAACGTCGGCCGATATCGGCATCTGGGAGATCGACCCGGTCACCAGGAGCCTCGAGTGGTCCGACCGGTGCAAGGCCGCTTTCGGCCTCGGCGCGGACGCGGACATCACTTACGACAGGTTTCTCGAGTGCGTTCACCCTGGGGATCGCGCTGCAGTTGACGCAGCAGTTCGCGCGGCCATCGACCCGCGGAGCGATGGAGAATACCGCATCGAGTACAGAGCGTGCTGGCCCGACGGCACCATTCGCTGGATCGACGCACGCGGGCGAGCGATCTTCGAGGGCGTGGGCGATGCGCGCCATGCTGTCAGCTTCACCGGCACGGTGCTCGATATCACCACGCGGATGCGCGCGGAGGAAGCCCTCCGCGACGAGGCGCGCCTCGTGGAGACGATCCAGCGTATAGGCAGCGTCGTGACGGCGGAGCTGGACATCGAACGGCTGGTCCAGCGCGTGACTGATGAAGCAACGGCATTCACGGGCGCCGAGTTCGGCGCATTTCTCTACGACGTGCTCGATTCGGATGGCAAACCGTACACGCTGTACTACATGGCGGGAGTACCGCGCTCGCCAGTGGGAACATCGCGCACGCCGCGCGCCGGGATCGCACTCGCCTCCACGCCGGGTGTGGATGCAGACGAATTGACGCGCAGCGATGATATCACCAGTGATCCACGCTACGAGCACCTGGTGCCGTTCCAGGGTATCCCGGAGGGCTATCCGCCAGTACGCAGCTATCTGGCCGTACCGGTGATATCACGCACGGGCGCGGTACTGGGTCGACTGTTCTTCGGCCACTCTCTCCCGGGGATCTTCACGGTGCGCGATGAGCGCGTGGCCACAGGGATCGCATCCTGGGCTTCCGTCGCGATGGACAACGCGCGCCTCTATGAGCAGGAGCGCGCCTCGCGCGCCGAAGCGCAGGCCGCCAATCGAGTCAAGAGCGACTTCCTCACGACGATGAGTCACGAGCTGCGCACGCCACTCAACGCTATCGCGGGTTACGCCGAGCTCCTCACGCTGGGCGTGCGCGGACCGGTAACGAAGGAACAACGCGAGGACCTGGCGCGCATCCAGCGCAACCAGCGCCACCTGCTGTCGCTCATCAACGACATCCTGAATTTTGCGCGCGTGGAAGCAGGCCACGTGGATCTCGAACCGAGGGACGTTCCCGTTCGCGACCTGGTATCGGCACTGCGGCCGCTCGTGGAGCCACAGATGCGGGCACGTTCGCTGGAATATGCTTGTGTCGGCTGCGACGGTTGGGCCCGCGCGCACGCGGATCCGGACAAGGTTCAGCAGGTCCTGCTCAACCTCCTATCCAACGCTATCAAATTCACCGAGCCAGGTGGACGCATCACCGTGGATTCGCAGTCGCGCTCCGATGTGGTGATGATCCGGGTGTGCGATACGGGAAGTGGCGTGAGCGCGGACAAGCTGGAAAGGATGTTCGAACCATTCGTCCAGCTCGACCGTCGGCTCACGAGCGCGCACGAGGGCACTGGTCTGGGACTGGCCATCAGCCGCGATCTCGCCCGCGCCATGGGCGGCGACCTCACCGCCGAGAGCACAGTAGGCGCCGGCTCGTGCTTCACCCTCACACTACCGCGCGCCGCCGGCTAGATCCTCGTTCCGGCGGCGCGCGGCAATCGCTCGCGGCTAGGCCGCCGGCGTTACTGCATCGAGCTCGGCTATCTCCGATTCATCCAGCAACAGTCCGGCCGCGGCCACGTTCTCTTCCAGGTGCGCCACGCGCGAAGTACCAGGAATGGGGAGCATGACCGGAGAACTCTGGATCAGCCACGCCAGTGCTACCTGCCCCGTTGTCGCAGCATGGCGCTGAGCCACCCGCTGCAGCACACCCGCGCTGCGCGCGAGCTCTCCCGTCGCCAGAGGGAACCATGGTATGAACGGTATCCACTCGGCTGTGCAACGATCGAGCACATCCAGCGAGGACCTATCGATGAGGTTGAACCGATTCTGCACGGACTTCACCCCAGCGATCTCCTGCGCCAGCACGAGCTCCGGGAGGGACACGTTGCTCAGTCCTATGTGTCGGATCTTCCCTTCACGCTGGAGCTCCAGGAGCGCGCCCAGCGATTCATCGAGCGGCACCTCGGGATCCGGGCGATGGAACTGATAGAGGTCTATGCGGTCGAGACGAAGCCGATGCAGGCTGCCTTCGCACGCCTCGCGCAGATATTCCGGGCGACCATTAGGGTGCCACTCGTCCGGCCCGGGACGCATCAGTCCGCCTTTGGTCGCGATCACGAGACCGTCGGGGTACGGGTAGAGCGCCTCCGCAATCAGCCGCTCCGAGACGAACGGTCCGTAGGAATCGGCCGTGTCGATGAAATTCACGCCCAGTTCTACCGCGCGGCGAAGCACCCGCTTGCACTCTGCAGCGTCCCGTGGCTCGCCCCAGATACCATCACCGGTAAGACGCATCGCTCCGAAGCCCAGACGGTTGACCGTGAGCTCGCCGGCGATGGTCATCGTACCAGCAGAGCTCGCATCGTGGGTGGTACCTGCCGTGGTCATAATAGGCGACCTCTCCTCGTGTTTTTGGAGCCCGGCGGAAAGCTCCAATTGCCAAGCCGGGCGGATGCGGAGTGTTGACTGGTGAGTAACAATGATGCGGCACGCATGGTGCTAGTACATTCTCTCGCCCGAGCACGCTGGAATGTGAGTGCCGGGCTGGACCACCCCGTACCAGGAGGCCCCCATGCATCCTCGCCGTCATGCAACCCCGCTCTTCGTGATGCTAATGAGCGCTCTCTATCTTTTTGTTCCGTCCGCGCACACGCAGCAGATGACCGAGCCCTCCGAGTACCCGATTTCATTCGGCGGGGCAGCTGGGTTGCTCGTTCCCACTGGAGATGTCAGCGACTTTCAGAGCACAGGTTGGAATCTCCAGGGTTTCGCGGAATGGACGAGCCGGACGAGTCCGTTCGGCGTTCGCGGCGACATCTCGTACGGCAGTCTTTCAGGCAAGAGCTTCTCAGTCGGCGGAACATCGTTCGAGGGGTCCAACCTGCACCTCTTCTCCGTGACGGGTGATGGCGTCTGGACAATTTACCCCTCCACCGGGTCTCAGTCGCGCACGATACCGTACGTCCTCGCCGGAATCGGCCTGTACAGATCCAGCTGGGAGGCCACGGTCTCTGGCACTGCCGGTGGAGTGAGCGACCGCGGCTCCACCGACTTCGGTATCAACTTCGGTGGGGGTGTCAGGTATCGCCTGGCTGGATTCTCTGCCTTCGGCGAGATCCGTTACCATAATGTGTTCAATGGCGGCGGAGGCGAAGGCGGAGGTGGTAGCGCCCATTACATCCCCATTGTAGTTGGTCTTCATTTCGGCGGTGGAGCGCGCTAGGGAACACTCCCAGCCGAGCAAAGCCAGCACGTGATGCAGAGAGACGCCGGTGCCCGGAGCACCGGCGTCTCTCTGCATCACGCTTCCGTAGC
>DATCXG010000347.1:0-2801 GCA_036565945.1 Gemmatimonadaceae bacterium | reverse complement strand
CCGCCGCCAAATCCACCGCCACCTCCAAAGCCGCCAAAACCGCCTCCTCCGCCGAATCCACCGCCGCTGAATCCGCCACCGCCCCAGCCGCCGCCACGATACCCGCCGCCGCCCATCGGTATGAAGAGCGGGAGACAACCGGCACCGCCACAACCGCTGCGCCGGCGGCCGAGCGAGTTGAGCACCATGATCACGAATATGAACGCCAGGAGCACGAGCCCGGGCGGTACTTTCCACCCGCCGCGCTGCGAGCGCACCTGCTGCCCTGCCGGCACGAGTGTGGTGTCGATCGTGAAGCCGAACTCGCCCGCGAAGCGCTGCGCGACATCGAGCGTCAGTTGCTCGAGCGCGGGTCCGTACTGGCGCTCTCGAAAGAGCGGAGTGACACTCCGGCACATGTCGCCCGACATCGCGTCGGTGATGAATCCCTCGGCACCGTAACCCACGCCAACCCAGCAGTGGCCACGCCCGTCGGAGCTGGTCTCCTTGGGGACTAATAGAATTATCACCCCGGTGTTACGCGTGGGGTCGCCCGGGTTTCCCAGCTTCCCCACCTTCCACTGGCGACCGATCTCCAGCGTCATGGTGGCGGGGTCGGTGTCGCCGAGGTCGGGGAGGGTGACCAGTACTATCTCTCCACCAGACTTCGCCTTCACATCATCAATGACGCGCTGGCTGCGCTGCTGGCTCTCCGCCGGCATGACGTTGGCGAAGTCGTTGATGTACCCGCGCGGCGGCGGCAGTTGCGGTGTTTGAAGCAGCAGCAGGGCACCGACGGCTCGCAGAACGCTAAGCATCACCTTTTAATCTGTCTCCTTTCAGGCGTTCGCCAGTCGGCCAGACGGGGCTCCGCCAGGGCACTGGCCCGCAAACGAGCGCGATCTTCGTGCACGAGCGGTCATCCTGACGCTGGCTTCCGCTCGGCCGCCGGTTCGCGCTCGCGCAAGCACTGGCGAGTCACGCATGAACATCGATACTACACGCGCCTGCCGGCGCGAGGAAGTGCGAGCCTCGTTACCCGTCGCTACGCGCTACCTGCTGAAGACGAACGAGAAGCTGTAAGTCCCGCCGCCCCGCTCCGAGGGTGGGAAGCTCCAACCGAGGATACGCTCGCGGATGCACCGCTCGGCCTCGCTCGCGCCCGCGCCTGACCAGGTGCGCCGCGTGATGTTCATGCCCGTGACATTCCCCGCGCCGGTGAGGGTGACCTCAACACCAACGGTGCCAGCCAGCGACGGATTCACCTTGAGACCGTACTCCTGGTAGCAGAACTGAAGTTGCGATTGACGGCCGCGCACGTAGTTGCCCAGATCGGCCACGTTACGCCCAGGGGAACCGACCTTCTCCGCGCGTATCACGCTCGGTGGCGCCACCCTCACAGTAGCGAAGCCAACCTTCCCGCCCCCTCCCACTCCACCCAAGCCGCCGCCACCCGGTGCCCTGTCGAGTCCGGTACCAAGACCGCCCCGCCCGGGCGTGCGCGATCCCTGACCGCCCTGGCCGTAGCCAATCACGGCCTTGCCGCCGCCCGCTCCCGGCGTGCCGCCAGCGCCCGAGTTCACGTCCACGCCGCGCAGCACGTTCGACACATCGCCCACCATTCCGCCACCACCGGCGTTCGTGGACGCACCCCCAAAGGCGTCGCCTATCGCGCGCGCATCATCTCTGGCACCCGACGAACGATTACCTCCGCCCGGTCGCGGCGCCGGCGAGGGTGAGGCCACCGGCTCGGCTGGAGCACCACCGGCATCCGTCGTGGGGGGTGTGATATCCTCGAACCTCACCTCGATCGGCCCCGCCTCTTCCTGGGGCAGGAGGGAGATGGACGGCGGCACGGGAGGCAGGAATATCACCAGCAACAGCCAGAGAACACCGAGCGTGCCGGCGATGAGCCACGAGTTGACGATCGCCCGCCCCTCGATGTCCGCGAACTCATAGCGCATCTTGCGCGTGAACGCGGTGTCATCGAACGACCCGAGCCCGGCTTGCCCGCGTGGCGTGGCCTTCCGCTGATACTGCATCCTACGGTGTCACTCCTGCCACAGGCGCGCCGCCGTCGGTCCGGCTGACCTGGAGCGAGAGGTTCTTGAACCCCGCCAGACGCGCTGTCTGCATCACACGAGAGAGCAGGTCGTAGCGCATGCTGCGGTCGCCCTGGATGGCTAGCGGCACCTCCAACGGCACCTTCTCCGCTATGCTCTTCTGGCGGCGGATGGAATCGGCCGCCTGACTGAGCGCCGCGTAGAGAGATGGGATCAGCAGTGGCTGCGCGGGATCGTTGGACCGGGCGGCCGCGGCGGCCGGGGTGCTCATCACGGGGCGTCCGGCGAGTGTCACCTGCGGCCCGATCCCCAGCGTTAGTTGCTGGTGCACCGTGGCACCCGTGCTGGCTTCCGGAAGTCGCACGCCGGGAATCACTGGCGCCAGCTCGCCCACCGTGGCGGTGGTGAGCGCGAAGAACACGATGGACACGAACGTGTCGACGAGCGGCACCAGATTGAGCTCGGTGATCCGGAACTTCGCGAACTGCGCGGCGCGGCGCTGTGCGCGCATCTCGCGTCCGCGGTTCATACACCACCTCGCCGCGCGCCAGTCGGCCGCGCCGCCGTCTGGGTTCGCGCGCGTGTACCCAACGATATCCCCGAGTAGCGCGCCAGCTTGAGGCGCTCCAGCACGTGGATCACGTTGTCGTAACTCACATCGTCCGATGGGATGACGAGTACGTCGTGGTTCTGTGGATACTGGCCAGCGATCTCGGTCATGAGCGCCTGGAGTCGATCGAGCGATGCTGGTCCGAGCCC
>DATCXG010000327.1:0-3348 GCA_036565945.1 Gemmatimonadaceae bacterium | reverse complement strand
CGGCTCGGCCATCCGCGCTCTGGGGATGGAGCAGAGGATGACCATCTGCAACATGTCGATCGAAGGTGGAGCGCGTGCCGGTATGATTGCTCCCGACGATGTCACCTTCGAGTATGTGGCCGGCCGGCCGCACGCTCCGGCGGGTGCCGCCTGGGATGCCGCGCTGCAGGCGTGGCGCCGCCTCCCCACCGACGATGGCGCGGAATACGACGACTCCGTGACCATTGACGCGCACGCGCTGGCGCCGATGATCACCTATGGAACTAACCCCGGAATGGGCATGCCGATCGATGCGCACGTGCCGCACCCCGACGCCGCTGGCGACGCTGCGGCGCGCGCCGCTCTCGAGAAGGCACTCCACTACATGGACCTTCGCCCGGGTGAGCGGCTGCTCGGCAGACCGGTTGATGTGGTGTTCGTGGGGAGTTGTACCAACTCGCGCATCTCGGATCTGCGGCTTGCCGCGAGCGTCATGCGTGGACGCAGGGTGGCGCCCGGAATCCGGATGCTGGTGGTGCCGGGCTCTCAGCCGGTGAAGCGTCAGGCGGAGGCCGAGGGGCTTCACACCGTGTTCATGGACGCGGGCGCCGAGTGGCGCGAGCCCGGATGCTCGATGTGCATTGCCATGAACGGTGATGCGCTCGCGCCGGGTCAGTACGCGGTTAGCACCACCAATCGCAACTTCGAGGGCCGGCAGGGGAAGGGAGGTCGTACGTTCCTCGCCAGCCCGTTGACGGCCGCCGCCACTGCCGTGCGGGGAGTGATCGCCGACGCCCGGGAGCTGGTCGATGCCTGAGACCATCACGCCAATCCGAACGATAGAGTCGACCTTCGTCATCCTGGATGCGGTGAATGTCGACACCGATCAGATAATTCCAGCGCGCTTTCTCAAGGTCACCGACAAGTCGGGGCTCGGCGACGCGCTGTTCTCCGACTGGCGCTACGAGCCCGATGGATCGCCTCGCGCGGACTTCCCGCTCAATCGTCCCGAGGCGCGCGGCGCGAAGATCCTCGTGGCGGGCCACAATTTCGGTTGCGGCTCCTCCAGGGAGCACGCGCCATGGGCGCTCACGGCCTACGGCTTCCGTGCGGTGATCAGCACCCGCTTCGCCGACATCTTTCATGGCAACGCTCTCAAGAACGGATTGCTTCCGGTGACCGTTCCGGAAGACGTGAACGAGCGCCTGCTGCACTGGCCGGCGGACCACGCAGGCTCGGTGCTCGCGATCGACGTCGCAGCCCAGACGCTCACTCTTCCCGACGGTGCAGTAGTGAAGTTCCCCATAGCGAGTTTCGCCAAGCACTGCCTGCTCAATGGAGTTGACGAACTGGGATTTCTCCTGGAAGCCGAGCCTGCGATCGCCGCGTACGAGGCGGCGCACTCGTGAGCGCGGGAATGGGGCGCACGGCGCGGATCGCGGTTCTCCCTGGCGACGGCATCGGCCCCGAGGTTACGGCCGAAGCCGTGCGGGCGCTGAACGCGGTAGCCGCGCGGTGGGAGCACAACTTCGAGTTTCGCGAGGGGCTGATCGGCGGCCGCGCGATCGACGAGCTGGGGAGCTCCCTCCCGGCCGACACCGTGGCACTGTGCCGCGGCTCGGATGCAGTGATGCTGGGCGCGGTGGGTGGCCCGAAGTGGGATGACCCGTCGCTCTCGGACCGCCCGGAACGCGGGCTCCTGGCTTTGCGCGCCGAGCTCGGGGTGTACGCGAACCTGCGCCCTGTGGTTGCGCGTGAACTGCTTGCGAGCGCCTCGCCGCTTCGCGCCGAGTTGCTGCGCGGGGTGAACCTGGTGGTGGTCCGGGAGTTGACTGGCGGGATCTATTTCGGCGAGAAGCGCCGTGAAGCTCTGGAGGGTGGCGGCGAGCGCGCCAGCGACGCCTGTGTCTACACCACCGGTGAGATCGAGCGCGTCGTGCGCGTAGCGGCCCGTCTGGCAGCCGCGCGCCGCGGCAAGCTCACGTCTGTCGACAAGGCCAACGTTCTGGAGACATCCCGTCTCTGGCGCGCGGTGGTCACGCGCGTGGTGCGGGAAGAGTTTCCCGAGCTCGACCTGCAGCACATGCTAGTGGACGCGTGCGCGATGCACCTCATCCGCCGCCCCGCGGACTTCGATGTACTGGTGACCGAGAACATGTTCGGTGACATCCTCACCGACGAGGCCTCGATGCTTGCGGGTTCCATGGGACTTCTACCTTCGGCATCACTCGGCGCTGAGCGGGCACACGCGGACGGTGGGGGTGGGAGCGGGGAGAACGGAGGCGCAGGCGACGCGGCAGAAGCGGGAGATGGAGATCGTGGGGCGCACGCACCCGCGCGCATGGGACTCTACGAACCCATTCACGGATCGGCTCCCGATATCGCCGGGCGTGGAATAGCTAACCCTGTGGGAGCCATTCTCAGTGCCGCGATGCTTCTGCGTCACTCGCTGGGTCTGGAGCGCGAGGCGCTGGCGGTGGAGGCGGCGGTGGAAGCCGTGCTCCATGCGAATGGCTTCACAGCCGATCTCGCGCAACCCGGTGTGCGCGCGTGGAGCACCCGCGATGTTGGGTTGGCGATCGCGAGCCGCATCGCGGCTCACTCTTGACAGAGAGTGTACTTCGCGACATTGTGCGAACAGCCGCGCACAGCACGCCACACTGACATCTCCAATCGGATCCCCACAACAGTCATGCTCTCCGTCGCACCGCAGCTCCTCCTTAGCCTCCTTACCATCGTCCTCCTCCTTAGTGGAGAGGACGCGATGGTGCTTGGGAGGTTTGCGGCGTAGTACTACGGACTGACGAGTTCCGAGCCCCTCCCGAACAAGGCGAGGGGCTTTTTCTTTGCGGCGAAGGCCCCTCGCGAACTGCGGGGGCCTTCTGTTTTCGAAGGGCGTGGCTGCGGCCGCTCCCCTCTACACCGCCGCCAGAAAGGAGCCATCACGTGCTCGCCCACATGCGCAGAGATGCCATCAAACGAGGATCAGCGATCAGAACGAGCTCATTGCGTTGAGACCTCTACCTCGAGGCAGTTCCTGAACCCTGCCACCTGCACCCTGAACCCCGTAGTTATCTGATCCCTGATCCCTGCTTCCTGGTCCCTCGTAGTTCCTGAACCCTGCACCCTGAATCCTGAACCCCGTAGTTAGAGGAGTTTCCACATGTCCCATACGTTAGTCGCACTGATGCAGGATAGGCCCGGAGTATTGCACCGGGCGGCTGGCCTGTTCCGGAGGCGCGGCTTCAACATCGAGAGCCTGGCCGTCGGGCGCAGCGAGACGGCGGGTGTGAGCCGCATTACGCTGGTAGTCGACGCGGTGGATGTGGAGCCGGTGGTGGAGCAGCTCCACCGGCTGGTCGAGGTACT
>DATCXG010000321.1:0-5553 GCA_036565945.1 Gemmatimonadaceae bacterium | reverse complement strand
GGCAGTCGGGCGCGTACGGCTCGCGTAATCCCGTGCCGCTGCTCATCGGGACCGGTGGCTGGGGACTCTATGTAGCCACGCCGTGGGTCCAGGTGGATCTCAGCGATGCGAAACGAGGCACCTTCATCCCCTGGCAGCGCCCGCCGAAGCCGGACTCCGGCACTTCCGCCGCGCCCGACGCGGCGACACCCGATTCGCTGACCGCCGACTCGGCCGCGCGCAGAGCGGCGCGCAGAGCCCGACGCGAGTACACCGCACAGGTCCAGGGTCGTCCGCCCGCATCCCAGCCGACCGATGTCTTCGATGCCTTCATCTTCGACGCGAGCGACCCCGCCGCGTTCATGAAGGATGTCTCGGTGATCTCCGGGCCCGCCGTCATGCCGCCGAAGTGGGCGCTGGGTTACATGCAGTCGCACCGCGAGCTGCGCGACGCAAAGCTCACTCCCGAAGAGCTGATCCTCGACGAGGTCTCCACCTTCCGCCGGAAGAAGATCCCGGTCGACGCGGTCATCTACCTCGGCACCGGCTTCACGCCCACCGGCTGGAACACTGAACAACCTTCCTTCGACTTCAATCCGAAGGTCTTCACGAGCGACCCGAAGTCGGTCATCGACAAGATGCACGCGAACAACGTGAAGGTCGTGCTTCACATTGTCCCGTGGGAGCGTGACAAGCTTCCGACGCTCCACGGCACGATCCCTCCAAAGCCGGACGAGACGCTCGACTCGGGACACATCGCCAACTACTGGCAGCAGCACGTCGGCCTGGTGCGCACGGGTGTGGACGCCTGGTGGCCCGACGAAGGCGACTGGTTCGATCTCTACGAGCGCGTGAAGCGCCATCAGCTCTACTACCAGGGTCCGCTCTCCACCACGCCGAACGTCCGGCCGTGGAGTCTGCACCGCAACGGCTACCTGGGCGTGGCGCAGTGGGGTGGATGGATCTGGTCGGGGGACACTCAGGCGGCATGGAAGACGCTCGAGGGACAGATAGCAGTCGGCATCAACCATTCGCTGAGTCTGAGCCCGTACTGGGGCTCCGACCTCGGCGGCTTCTACACGACCGACGAGCTGACTGGGGAGCTCTACGCGCGCTGGTTTCAGTTCTCGGCGTTCACCCCGTCGTTCCGCGCGCACGGCCGCATCTGGCGGCTGCACCTCCCCTGGGGCTGGGGCCTGAGCGACATGGGGTTCCACGAAGGTCAGAAGGTGGTGCCGCCCGCATCGGAGATGAACAACGCGGCGATCGAGCCGATCGCCAGGAAGTACGACAATCTGCGCTACCAGCTAATTCCCTACACCTACACGCTCGCCCGCGAAGCGCACGACACGGGCATGCCGCTCATTCGCGCGCTCTGGCTGCATTACCCCGACGACGAGCACGCCCGCGCCGTGGGCGATGAATACCTGTGGGGCCGGGACATGCTCATCGCGCCGGTCTACACCAAGGGTGCCACGAGTCGCGATGTGTACCTGCCGAAGGGCGACTGGTACGACTGGTGGACGCACGAACGGCAGAGCGGCGGCCAGACAGTCAAGCGCACGGTGGATCTCTCCACGATGCCGATCTACGTGCGTGCCGGCGCGATCATCCCTGTGGACCCGGTGCGCCAGTACATGGCGCAGAAGGTCGATGGACCGACCACGCTGGAGGTGTTTCGCGGCGCGGACGGCAGCTTCACGATGTACGACGACGATGGCACGAGCCTCGACTACCTGAAGAATCGCGGCACGTGGACGCGCATGAGCTGGGATGATGAGGCGAAGCACCTCACGATCGAGCCCGGCCCTCCCGCGGGCGTGACGAACGTGGACCGCGGGCCGCGCGTCTTCCGTGTTCGGACCTTCCCCGATGGCGCCACGAAGACGGTGCGCTACAGCGGCTCGCGCGTCGAGGTGACGTTTTGAGCGGTCAGCCGACCTTGTCGTCGCTGAGCCGACGCAGCGCGTCGGACCACCGGTCCGCCGGGGTCCGCGCCCGCGTGACCGGCTCACGGCCCAGGAGGGCGCACACGTCCTCGAGATGCTCGCGCATGCGGCACTCTGCCGCCACCGGATCGCGCTGCCGAATCGCCGCCAGAATCTGGCGATGGAAAGCGATCGTGTGCTCGGGTATCACCAGCGCCGAGGTGAAGCGCACCAGCTCCTCCAACGACTGATGCACGACCGTGAATAGCATCGCGCACACGCGGTTCCCCGCCGCCTGGAAGAGCGCTCGATGGAACTCGAGATCGCTGGCGACGAACGATTCCGAGTCCACGTCGCTCGCTTCCATCCGCGCTATCGCTCGCTCCATCGCCTGCTCGTCTTCCGGAGTGGCGCGCGAAGCCGCGCGCGCCGCCAGCTGCGGCTCCACTATGAGCCGAGCCTCCATCAGCTCTCGAGAGCTGATGCCGTCCAACAATATGAGGAACTCGAGCGGCTCTGAGAGGATCGATGCCGCCGCCGGATTCAGCCTCGTGCCGCTGCCTACCTGCTGTGAGATCACGCCTATGCTCTCCATGACCTTCAGCGCCTGGCGCAGCGAGGAGCGGCTCACCTGTAGCGTCTCCGCGAGATCCCGCTCCGCCGGCAGCCGGTGCCCCGGCAGCAGCACCTTCTCCGCGATCAGTCGCTTGAATAGCGCCAGAAGCGAGCCGGTGAGATTGGGCTGCGATGACTCCACGCGGTCTCCCTCGAATGAAATGATGCGACTCACCTTAACTGCGCCATTCCCATTGCGCTAGCTCGTCACGCTTGCCGTTGCCCGGGAATGGTACTACCATTTATCCGCCACGTGAACCATGGGGTTTTGATATGGAAGCAGCGCTGACGCCTCTCGGAGGTCGCGAACCGCTCGACCGCGATGGGCGCGCCGATATGAAGATAACGCGAGTACGGACGAGGGTCGTGGAGTGGCGCGGTCCGACGGTGCCGATGCAGGCGCATTTCTGCACGAATCCGATGGATCTCGTCGCGGAGGCTGCGGATTCGATGACGCCCTTCTGCTTCCACGGCTGGCTCGTGGTCGAGGTGTTCACAGATGCCGGCTTCGTGGGGATCGGCAACGCCGCGCTGGCGCCAAGACTGACCAAGCAGGCGATCGATACGTACCTCGCCCCCTTGCTGGTCGGCCGGAGTCCATGGGATGTGGAGCTGCTCTGGCAGATCATGTATCGACACACCATGGCCTGGGGCCGTAAGGGCGTGGGAATGACCGCGATCAGCGCGGTGGACATCGCGCTCTGGGACCTGCTCGGCAAGATCACGGGCCAGCCCGTGTACCGGCTGCTCGGCGGCCGAACGAAGGCGCGCATCCCGCTGTACGCCAGCCGGCTGTACAGCCAGGATCTGGATTCGCTGGCGGAAGAGGCGAGCCGCTACCACGAGCTGGGCTTCCGCGCGATGAAGCTGCGCTTCGGGTGGGGGCCGACGGATGGCGCGGCCGGCATGCAGCGCAACATCGAGCTCGTGCGCACCGTGCGCGAGACCGTCGGCGACGACACGGATGTGATGGCGGATGCGTACATGGGGTGGACGCTCGACTACGCGCGTCGCATGATCCCGCTCCTCGAGCCCTTCAACCTCCGTTGGCTCGAGGAGCCCGTCATCCCGGATGACATCCGCGGTTACGCGGAGCTGAACGCGACGGGGCGGATCCCGATAGCGGGGGGCGAGCACGAGTTCACCGTCCACGGCTTCCGCGAGCTGCTGGAGGCGCGAGCCGTCTCCTATATCCAGTTCGACACGAGCCGGGTCGGCGGCATCACGCAGGCCCGCAAGATCCTGGCGCTCGCCGAGGCGCACTCGATCCCCGTGGTGCCTCACGCGGGACAGATGCACAACTACCACGTCGTGATGTCGAGCATCAACGCGCCGATGGCGGAGTTCTTCCCGCGGGTCGACGTGGAGGTGGGCAACGAGCTGTTCTGGTACATCTTCGAAGGCGATCCGGAGCCCGAGAATGGGAGTATCGACCTGCGGGCCGATCTACCCGGCCTGGGCCTCAGCATCCGCGAGGACGCACTCACTTCGTTCAGCGTGATCGAATGAACGGGACGAGCCGGCTGGTACAGATCGTGGGCCAGGGTGGTGAGCGACTCGTCGGCCTGGTGGACGAGCCAGTGCTCCGCATAGTCGACGTGTACGCATCCGTGTACGAGCTCGCGCTCGCCGCGCTGGCCGCAGCGGAGCCGCTCGCCGCGTTCGCGTGGGCACACGTTGGCAAGCGCTCCATTCCCTACGACGAGGTGTGGGAGGGCCTCGCGGGGTGGCGCGTCCTCCCCGCGATCGATCATCCTACCGAGCCCGCGCGCTGTTTGATCAGTGGAACTGGACTGACGCACCGCCGCAGCGTCGACACACGCCAGGCCATGCACGCGGCCGACGCCACCGTGACCGACAGCATGCGCATGTACGAGCTGGGAGAAGCGGGCGGGCGGCCGCTCGCTGGTTCGATCGGCACGTCGCCGGAATGGTTCTACAAAGGGAACGGTACCATTCTGCGCGGCCATGGCGAGCCGATCCTCGTGCCAACGTACGCTGAGGATGGTGGCGAAGAGCCCGAGGTCGCAGGCGTGTACGTGATCGATTCCAGCGGTGCGCCACGCCGTATCGGGATGGCGACGGGAAACGAGTTCGCCGACCACCGGCTCGAGCGCCGCAACTATCTCTATCTCGCCGCATCGAAGCTGCGGATGTGCGCTATCGGACCGGAGCTGGTGCTCGATCCCGACTTCTCGGACGTGACGGGCGAGGTGGCCATCGAGCGCGCGGGCCGTACGCTCTGGTCGCGCGCGCTCCGCACCGGCGATGCCGCGATGTGCCACAGCATCGAGAATATCGAGCACCATCACTTCAAGTACGACGCGCATCGCCGACCCGGGGATCTGCACGTCCACTTCGTCGGCGCGGACGCGTTCAGCTTCGGCGATGGGATCGACCTTCACTCCGGTGACGTCATGCAGATCGCGTTCGCGGGCTTCGGTCGGCCGCTCCGCAACCCGCTCGTCACCGAGCGTACGCCCGAGATGGCGATCCGCGTCCTGCCTTTGTAGGAGCACGAACACCGATCGACATTCGCGAGTGATTCCAGCGCACCATCAACTGACGGGGACCCATGGAGATCCGGAGCTTTCTGCACCGTAAGCGATGGTGGATCGCGATACTGCTGTGTGCCGCGATCTCGATCGATTACCTGGATCGCAACACGTTCCCGGTCGCGGTGAACGCGATCCGGGACACGTTCCCGATCGGCGATGGCGACTTCGCTCGCCTCAACTCCTACTTCCTCTTCTCGTATGCGCTGATGTACATCGGCGGCGGGAAGCTGATGGACGTCTTCGGAACGCGGCGCGGCTTCTTCTGGATCATGATCGTGTGGTCGTTCGCGGTCATCGGTCATGGGCTGGCCGCGGGGATCGCGGGACTGGCAGTCGCGCGGGTGCTGCTCGGTATCGGTGAAGGTGGCGGCTTCCCGGCGATCACGAAGGCCGTGTCGGAGTGGTTCCCGGCGCGGGAGCGGTCGACGGCGATCGGGATCGTCAATGCCGGCACGGCGGTCGGCGGCATTGCC
>DATCXG010000305.1:0-5994 GCA_036565945.1 Gemmatimonadaceae bacterium | reverse complement strand
GCCGTGTAGCAGCGTGGGCGGAGCGTGGTCGCCACCCACCACCACGAGCGCCGCGGCGGAGTCTTGCGCGAGGCGGGTGAGTCGCACGGCTACCGCGCGCGCGAGTGGTGGTGCGCCGTCGAGCACGACGAGCGCGAAGGCGCCGCTCCGCAGCAACACATCGGCGCACCACGCGCCCTTGCTAGCCTGCCTGGGACGTATCACCCAGAAGCTGTCACCAGCGGTGCTGGCCACGGGCGCCCAATCGCGCGGCGCCAGGGTGCGCGACGCATCCACGTAGGCCGCGCCGAGTCCGCGTGCAATGGTTTCGGTTACCAGATGCCGGATGAAGGTTGCCTTCCCGCTCCCGCGCGCGCCGGTGACTTCGGTGAGCCTGCCGCGCGGCACACCGCGCCGGGAGAGCGCTGCATCCAGCTCGACGATCCCGGTACTGAGGCCTGCTGCCGCCTCTGGCTCCGCGCTGGTGATGAGCGCGACGCGGCGCCGGAGGGCGGACAGTTGCGAGGGATCAGGGAGCAGGGAGCAGGGATCGGGGCAGACAGTGGCGTCGAGCTCGAGCTCGAGCGCGTTGGCTGTTCTGGGCATGCCGAGATCCTGGCCGCGGCAGATGGCGGTATCACCGAGGTCGAGCTCGGGTATGCTGGCTGCCAGGACGGCGGATGCTGTCATCGAGTTTCGACGAGCGATGGATACAACGGGAGCGACAGCTGCTCGGCTACGCTGGGTGAAGTGGCGGGAGCTTCGGGCTCGCTGTCTTCGTCGTAGCCGTACGTGCGCCAGCGTAGGCCGTGCTTCCTGCAGGCGCGCTCCATGAAGGCTGCCAGCCCGCTGCGGTAGCGATCGCCCAGCGAAGATCTGTGTGCGTATGCATCCCTGTAACGCTCGGCGAGCTGCGGAAACTCCTGCGTGATGAAGGGGAGGTAGCGCTTGCGCGCCTCGTGCTGGAGACGGAGCGAGCAGGATCCCAGGTGCGCGGCGCCGGCTTCGGCCGCGCGTTGCACCAGAGAATCGAGCGCGTGCGGGTCGTCGGTGATGCCGGGTAGCACCGGCATGCAGTTGATGCCCACGTCGACCCCGGCTTCAGCCAGCCGCTCCACCGCGCGCAGGCGCGACTCAGGGGTAGGCGCGCGGGGCTCCAACCGGCGAGCGAGCGCGCGGTCGAGAGTGATGAGCGAGATGTGTACGGAGAGCGACGAGATCTGCCCGATGCGGGCGAGCAGGGCCGCGTCGCGCGTGACGAGCGGGCTCTTGGTGATGATCGTTATGTGGAGCCCAGGATGCGTGGCGAGCAGCTCGAGGATGCCGCGCGTGATGCGAAACCTGCGCTCGGCGGGCTGATAGGGGTCCGTGGCAGTGCCGATGACGATGCCCTCGCCCCGCACGAGGGCGAGATGCTTGTCGCTCCCGTGACGGAGCGAGCGGGCCAGCACACTGGCGGCGTTGCGCTTGACGAAGATGTGGCGCTCGAAGGCGAGCCATGGGGGGATGTTCCCGGCATCCCGCTCCGCGGCGCCGGCCAGGCGGTGCGCGGCTGTGGCACGCTCCATCACGTACCGGTGAGCGTAGCGCGCGTAGCAGTAAGCACAGCCGAAAGCGCACCCGATATACGGGTTGATGGACCAGAACGTCATCCCCGTGGTGCCGGGGTTGTTGAGAACGCTGCGCGCGTGCGTGGCGTAGTACGTGATGTCCCGTTGCTCGCCGATCACCGGTAGCTGGCGGAGCGACCGTTGGACCGATTCGGGGAAGAGCACTGGTTGAGCCGGTTGCATTGGCGAGCGCCTCAGTGGTGGGGGAAGGACGATACCGAATAAACACCGAAAACGCAAGGCGCGGACTACGGGGTTCAGGGTTCAGGGGGCAGGGTTCAGGGGGAACTACAAGGGATCAGGAAGCAGGAAGCAGGGATCAGGAACTGCCTCGGGGGTGGGATCTCGACCTTGGGAGCCCTTTCTGATCCCTGCTTCCTGATCCCTCTCTTCTTACCTCTCCCTCACCATCACCCCCACCTTCACCCCTCCCTCCGCGCTCGGCGCCGCAAAGAAGTGGGCGTAGTGGCTGTCGCGATGGATGCGCAGGGCGTGGATGGCGGCTATGCCGCCGTAGATCAACGACACCTGGTCCTTGGAGAGCGATGACGTGCGAGCCATGTAGCTCACGTCGCTCACGCTCGCGTTGCGGCCCAGGGTGATGTAGAACGCCACGGTGGCGATCCCACCAGCAAGAAGTCCTCGCTCGAAGGCGCCGCCACCGTTGTGGGGGACGTCGAGGATTACCTCATCGAGGAGTGTCTGCACCGTGAGGCCGGCGCTCGAGAAGACGAACTGCTTACGTGGCTCGAGCCTGGAATCGATACCGGAGTAGACAGTGGGGCGCGCCTTGTCGAAGCCGAAGGACGGCCGAGCACCCATGGAGTATGACGCCACCACGTGTCCCGCTTCGTGCGCGAGGATGCTCGTCACGAAGCCCAGGGCGAAGCGGGTCTTGAAGTGAGGCTGACGCGTCTCCACGCGACCAGCGCTCGGTGGGGGTGCGGCGACCGAATCCTGAGCGGACGCCGCGAAAGGGCAGAGCGCGGCCAGCGCGATCAGAAATCGGGTGATAGTGGACACGAAGCGAATCTGACTGCGCGCGAAGTACGATGCCAGTCACGCGCCTCAGGAGCCGCTGAGCAGCTTCATGCTACCCTGGCCAACTTCACGCACATTCCCTCGAGCAGCTTCACGTTCCCTTGAGTAGCTTCACGCTCCCGTTCACCGTCTCCAGCTTGACCATGCGCCCCCCTCCACCGGTGCCGATGGTGCCACTGAGGTGCTTGGGGGAGGACGAGTTGTTGCCGGTAACGGAATAGTCTGTCGTCGCGCTGCCGTTCACGGTCTCGAGACTCACGTTCCCCTGGAGCGCCGCGGGGAGTTGCGCGGTGACCGATCCATTCACGGTGGAGATGTCGATGTTGCCCGGGGTGGTGAGCGAGTCGATCGCGACCATGACGCTCCCGTTCACCGAACTGGCCGTCACCGGGCCATTGCGCGTGGCCACTCTCACCTTGCCGTTCACTGTTTCGGCCTTCACCTCGCTCGTGACATCCGCCACGCCGAGCTCTCCGCTGATCGTGCTCACATCCACCTTCACGCCAGCCGGGACACGCACGACGTAGTCGACTTCCACGTGGCCGCTACCCCGCAGCAAATCGAAGGGGTTGAAACTCTTCGTGCTGCCGTTGCTGCCGTATCCGTCGGGAGTGCAGCTGTTGTGCTCTCCGTAGATGGTGCAGATGATCACGCCGTCGTCCGTCTCGCGCTGGATGAACTGCACGCTGCTTCCGTCACGTCGCCCGCGCCAGCTCTTGCTGGCGTGCACTTCCACGGTGGGCGAGTCCGCTGCCACGACGCTGATGTGTCCGCTCATGTTGCGTATGTGCACCCAGCTCTCGGGTGCCACGGCGCCGCTCCACGCAAACGCGTTCGGTTCTACGTGGCGTGGCCCCGACTCCGTGTGGCAGGCGGCCAGAGCGAGCGGTGTGGCTATCGACAGCACGGCGAGCCAGCGCGGCATGTCTCACTCCTTGGAATAGAGAGCCGGAGCGCCTCGATACTGGCAACTTGCGCGCTCCGGTGCGGGCGGCCTCCGGGACCCCGGGGCTACGGCTGATATGCCGCTGCCGCCGGGTCTGGAAGGGTGGCCTGCATGAGACACTACGCGATTCGGGTCAGCTCAGTTTCCGCAGCTTGATGCTCCCGTTCACGGTGGAGAGACGCACCAGCGGTCCGCCGTTCCCGATGGTCGCCCTTATGTGGCGCGGGTTGATCCGGCCCTTCACGGTGAGTGGGAAGTCGCTCTGCAGCGAACCGTTCACGGTCTCCATCTCCAGCTCTCCGTTGAAGCTCTCTGGTACCTCGATGGTCACGGAGCCGTTCACGGTGGAGTAGCGGAGGTCCCCGGCGCCCGCTGGTACGGTACCCATTCGTACATGGATCGAGCCGTTCACGGTCTTCGCATCGACCGGGCCACTGGTGCTCGCGGCGTCGATGCGCCCGTTCACCGTGTGCGCCGCTACCTGGCCGCTCGCGCCGGCGATGTCGACAGCGCCGTTGACGGTGTTGGTCCGTACGTGCACACCCTTGGGGAGCTTCACGCTGAAGCTCACGGACACGTCGTTGTTTTCGTTGTCGTTGCGCCTGCCCGAGTGATAGCCATCCTCATCGCAGCTGTCATTCTCGTGCCAGAGCGCGCACACTGTGACGTTGTCGCCATCCTTCACAACCGCGAAGCGGACCTGGGCAGGATCACCGCGACGCCATTTCTTCTCGCCGTGCACCTCGGCGTTCGCACCGCTCGCGGGCGTTACGTCGATCGCGCCGTTGATGTTCGCGATGCGGAGCCAGCTTCCCGCGGGAACGGCGCCCGACCAGTCGAAGGTGTTGCCGGTATTCGAGGATTGCTGCGCCGCGATGGGTGCGGCGAGGGCCGCTAGCGCGATCGCCGCCGTGATGCTCCGGACATGGTTCATCGCCTAATTCTCCCTGTTCGCGCCGGAGGCGCTGGTGATGGTTACGTCGCCACTGAAGGTCTGCGCGCTCACGCGCGCGCCGCCTCCGTTGATCGTGAATCGCATCCGCTGTCCCCCACCGCGCTCGCCTCCCTGGGCACCAGGCGACAGGGTCATGGGGTAGTCGCTATCCACCTCGCCGCTGAAGGTCTGGACATCCAGGGTAGCCCCCACGCGGGGGAGATTCAGCTCGATGTCGCCGGAGTGCGAGTTGAACTCATAGCGCCCATCGGGGTCGAGGGTGCCGTCGAAGTGCACGTCGCCGCTGGTGGTCTCGGTACGCACGAACGACGAGCGCAGCCCGTCGAGGACTATGTCTCCACTCACCGATCGCGCATCCACGTCACCGGTGATGTTGGAGAGAAGGACCTCACCGCTCACGCTGGTGGCGCGCACTCCGCCACCCACTTGTTGGGCACGAGCATCGCCGGAGACTGTCTCGATGGTGGCGCGCCCCGATGCGTTGCCGACATCCACGTCGCCGCTCACCGAGTGTGCTTCGACATCGCTGCCACCGCGGGAGTTGATGTTGCCCGAGACGCCGCGTGCGATCAGGCGTGCGGCGGCCGGCATGGTGACCTCGTAGTGGACGTCGCCCATGCGGCCGCGGTCGGAGCGTACGCTCAGGCTGACCCGCGAGGGGCTGGCATCCAGCCGGAGGATGCCTTCCTCGCTGGTGGCCCGCACTCGTACGTCGCCCCGGTCCCAGCTGGTTACCACTATCTCGCCAGACACCAGCGAGAGATCCACCGTACCGTTCGCGGTGAGCGCCACAGTGGTGTCGATGCGCGAGCGAATCTCATCGCTGTCTCTGTCGCGCTGCTGATCGCGTTGGGCGTGGAGCGGCGTCGACGCGATCAGCGCGCCGACCACGACAATCATCCAGGGTCGTCCCATGGTTTGGATTCCTCAGGTGCGCGCTGGTAGGAGTGCCACGGTGCGCAGCAGCTCTACTTTCTGGTCCAGCACGCTGTTCAGTTGGTCGTTCAGGAAGCGGCTTCCCGGATCTCTGCTCAGCGCTGCGCGGCTCTGCGCGATGGCGCTATCGATGATCCCGAGGTTCTTCCGTATGACGGCTACGGTAGCGGTGTCGAGCACAGCACCCCGGTCCCGCACGATGGTCTGCAGTCGCGTGATCTCCTGGTCGTAGATCTGCGCCGCCAGCAGTGGTCTCGTGGTGCGTGCTACGGACGCGGGCAGGGCTGTGGGGCGCGAACTCCTCGCTCGCTCCGCGGGTGTGAGCGACTTGGATGCGAGCGATTCTGATGCGAGCGATTCTGGCACGAGCGATTCGGATGCGAGGGTTTCCGATGCGGGAGCTCCCCTCGCCGCCGCCACGCTCGCGCGCTCGGGCAGTGCGCGGGTCGTAGCCACGTAGGTGATCCCAGCTGTGGTCACGACCAGCGCGGCGGCCGCGGCGACCAACCTGACCCCGCTCCACCGCT
>DATCXG010000254.1:0-2805 GCA_036565945.1 Gemmatimonadaceae bacterium | reverse complement strand
ACGCGCTGCCATAGTTGTGACAGTGGTTCGAGCAGCTGCATGGTGCGATCCAGCTCGCGTTGTAGGTCGGTAGGCATGGCTCGCATGCTACGCCCGCAGTCCGCCTTGCCTAGTCGCATACTGCTTACATAATGCTCCGCCTCCCTTCGCCCCGCTTACTATAGAGACTATAGATACTGTAGTCCCTTCGGTCTCTCTACGGTCTCTAGTGATACGGAAGTATCTAGTCCCTAGTGAGACTGTTAGTACTGGAGTGCATAAGAGCCGCTCTATAAGTACCAGCCTATGACCCTCTAGTACCTATGACTCGGAGAGTCGGTAGGTACTGTGGGTCTGAGGGGCGCCTTGGGCGCGAGACTGCCGATACCCTGCGGCACGGGCAGCGCTGGGCCATCGCGTGCATAACCAACTGGTTATCCATGCAGCGCAACAATCGGCAGTGTGTAACATCCTGGCTGCACTCATTCGAGCGTAACCCACTGATCCACAACGATAGACTGACTGATGCATGACCAGTCATGGATAGGTACCACCAATAGAATCAAGGGGATAGCGCATCGCGTCGAGCTCCTGGCGTTTCGGCCCCCCACCTTGGGACCCGATACGTCGCGGGCGGGTACGGGGTACCTCTGACCCACGAAATTTTTTGGTGCGCATCCACCAAGTCGCTTAGCACTCACGGAGGGTAAAATGGTTCCAGTGCTGAGCTACTACCGGCAGGGGGTGCGTGGTGACAACGATCTGTTTCAGGGACGGCATTCTCGCCTCCGACTCACTCGTGAGCTGGTGCTCCGAAGCGGGCGGTGGGACCAAGTACGAAGCGATCAAGCTGTATCGCGTCACGGGGCAGCTCCCGGGCACGAACTATGGCGAGTACCTCGTAGGCATCGCCGGCAGCGTACCCGCCGGCCAGTCGTTCCTGGAGTGGCTGCAGAAGGGTGGTGAACCACCCGAGTCGCTCGTCAAGGATCGCGCTGAGGCTGACGTGCTGCTCGTCTCGAAGGAGACGGGCAAGGCGGTGGTGATGGATGCCGCCGGCGCGGTGATGCTCGAGAACGCTCCCTTCTACGCGATCGGCTCCGGTCGGAACCCCGCGTTAGCGGCCATGCACGCTGGCAAGGGCGCGGCTGAGGCGGTGGAGATCGCCTGCAGGATCGACCTGTACTCGGGTGGCACGCTGCAGGTCATGCAATTCGAGACGCAGGCGCTGCCCGTCGCGTGAGCTCGAACCCGTTCGTCCATTTCGCGGAGAGGTATCGGGACGACTGGCCCGGCCTGGTGCGGGAAGTCTTCAAGGTGGAGCCGGATGCCTGGCAGGTCGCCACGCTGCTCGACGTACAGAGAGGCGAGCGCCGGGTGACGATCCGCTCCGGCCACGGCGTAGGCAAGTCCGCCACGCTCGCGTGGGTGTCGTGGTGCGCGATGCTGACGATCGTTGGATCGAGCATGAAGATTGACGCCGCGCGCACGCCCCAGGTGAAGGTGGTGGTCACGGCGCCGAGCGGACCGCAACTGTGGGATGCGCTCTTCGCTGAGATCAAGATGTGGGGCGGCATGCTGCCGCCGGCTCTCCGCGACTGCTTCGACTTCAAGACGGATCGCATTGAGCACAAGGGGGCGCCGGAGTCGATCTTCATCTCCGCGCGTACCTCGCGAGCCGAGAACCCGGAGGCCCTTCAAGGTGTTCACGCGGAAAACGGGCGCGTGATCCTTATTGCAGATGAGGCCTCCGGCGTTCCCGAGCAAGTCTTCGAAGCCGCGGCCGGCTCCATGTCCGGCTCGAACTGCACCACGATCCTGGCGGGCAACCCGACCAAGGGGCAGGGCTTCTTCTACGACACGCATACCCGCCTTGCCCACATGTGGAAGGTGCGGCATGTGTCCTGCTTCGACTGTCTCGCCAGCGGTCGCGTGCCTCAAGACTTCATCGACGACATGGCGGCCCGCTACGGCGAGGACTCCAACGCCTACCGCGTCCGCGTGCTCGGTGAATTCCCGCGCAGCGATGACGACACGCTCATCTCGCTCGAGCTGGTGGAAGCCGCGTTCATGCGGGACATCACGATCGACCCAGCTGCGGCGAAGTATTGGGGCGTGGACGTGGGCAGGTTCGGCGACGACCCGTCAGCGCTGGTGAAGCGTTGGGGCAAGGTGGTGCCGGAGCGGCCGAAGCTCTGGCACAAGCTCGACACGATGGAGCTCACCGGTCGCATCGTTCACGAGTACAACACCACGCCCGTCACGGAGCGGCCGCTCGAGATACTGATTGACGTGATCGGCATCGGCTCAGGCGTGGTGGATCGCTGTCGCGAGCTGAAGCTCCCGGCGCGCGGCATCAACGTCTCGGAAGCCCCTTCGCTTTCCGGCAACTATCTGAACCTGCGCGCCGAGCTGTGGGACGCGGGCAAGCAATGGCTGGCCGCTCGGGACTGCAAGCTCGCGAATGATCCGCAGTTCATTGAGTTGACGCTGCCCAAGTACAAGTTCACCTCCAACGGCAAGATGCAGGTCGAGTCGAAGGAGGACATGAAGAAACGCACGAAGAAGCCGAGCCCCAACGTGGCGGACTCCTTCCTCCTCACGCTCGCATCCGGAGCGGCCTCGGCGAGCGGCGCCGGCGGCTACACGTCGAACTGGGCGGTGCCGCTCCGCCGAAATATCAAAGGGGTGGTGTGATGGAACCGCATCAGGAACGAGTCGTCGCTGAGTACAGGGAGGCGTCTGCGCGCCTGCAGAGGTTGAGTGAATTCATCAAACTGAATCCGGTTTTCGCGACGTTGCCGCTGGCGGAGTGCCGGCGTCTCG
>DATCXG010000252.1:0-4938 GCA_036565945.1 Gemmatimonadaceae bacterium | reverse complement strand
GCCTACCGCAGCGGTGGCCGTAGTGTTGTCCTCGGTAGTCAGCGCGCTGGTCAAGCTGCCCATCGTGTACCGCCAGGCGCGCGGAACTCAGCTACCGCTTCAGGTGTCCAAAGCCACGGCCGGAGTCGTTGTGGCCGGAGTGGGCGTGCTGCTCGTTGGAAGCTGGATCATGAGGTGAACGAAGGTGCACCGTGGGTGATCAACCGGAAGAAAAGGTGCGGCGCGGCGCGGGCGCGGCCGTCGCGTCGCTCAGGGGATGTATCGCGCGACAGAGCGCCTCACTACTCCCCGTCCTATGCTTGGCCGTGCCACTCGCTTGCCTCCCGCTCATGCGCGCCCACGCGCAAGGGGATACGACCAGAATAATCGCGGAAGAGGACACCACCCGAGTGGTGGGCGAATCATGTGACGATAAGTTGATCTCCGAGATCGTCGTGATTCGGCAGCCGCCGGCGCTGTTTTCGAAGGTCAGGCCAGCCTGGATCCGGCCCGTTGCGGGTATGGTGGTGCAGCACCGCACGACCAAGGCGACAGCCATCGTCCCGTTCCTTCAGGTGGAGCAGGGCGAGAAGTGCTCCGACTTTCGTCTGGCGGAGTCGGCGCGCGTGCTACGCGCCCAACCATACATCGCCGACGCGGAAGTGCGTGCCTATCCCGATAGCAGCGGAGGAGTACGCGTCGAGGTGACGACCGTCGACGAGATACCGCTGGTGCTGGGCGCCGAGTTCCGCAGGGGCAACTTCTCGAAGTTCAGCTACGGTAATTCCAACATCATGGGCGACGGGCTGTACAGCGTGGTCGAGTGGCGACAGGGCTTCGCGTACCGCGACGGTTTCGGCGCGCGCTTCATTAACCACCACGCTTTCGGCGGCGCCAACGCCTTCGAACTCAGGTTGCAGCGTTTCCCGCTCACGACCCTGTACTCCGCGGCGCTGGCTCATCCGTTCTACACTCAATTCCAGCGGATGGGGTGGTTCGCGGGTATCCGCCGCCACAATGACTACGTCGACTTCCTGCGTCCCGACGATCGCACACTGTCACTGCAGATCACGCGCACGCAGTGGGACGTGGGAGGCGTATTCCGTGTGGGCGGCGGGCAGGGGCACTTCTTCGCCGGCCCTCTGCTGAGCCAGCAGCGTACCACGCCGGACAGCAGCGCCACCATCATCACCGATTCCGGGTTTGCCGGCACCGCGGATACGGTCCTGGATGGCCGATACAGCTCGCGGTATTCCACGCGCCTCCTCGCGGTGGTGGGCATGCGATTTCTATCGTTCATCAAAGCGCGGGGCTTCGACGCGCTCACCGGTCCTCAGGACGTGGGCGAAGGTGTGCAGCTCAGTACGGTGTTCGGCCGTGGCATCGGTTCTGGAGAGCACGATGCGCTCGTGGGCGCCGACCTCTACGCAGGGGTCGGATCGGAGAAATCATTTCTCGGCATACGCTCACAATGGGAGACTCAGCGGCAGAACGATGTAGGCCGATGGGGCGACGTGGTCGGTAGTACTCGGCTGGCCTGGTACTACAAGCCATCTGATAGTGGAACGTGGATCACTGACCTGGAGCTCTCGGGCGGTTGGCGTCAACGTACGCCGTTCCAACTGACTATCGGCGACAATCGCGGCGGCCTGCGCGGCTACAGCGGCTCGCGGATCGCGGGTGCGCGGCGAGTGGTCATGCGTCTGGAACGGCGCTGGGTGCTTGGCGGATTCACCCGTTTCGACAACATAGGTATCGCCGCGTTCGGAGATGCAGGCAAGATGTGGGCGGGCGCGGTGCCCTTCGGTGTGAACAGCGGCGTGAAGGCCAGTCTGGGCGTCTCGCTGCTAGCGGCGGTACCGAAGCAGTCGCGTCGGCTGGTCCGGCTGGACCTCGCGATGCCCATCGTGCGTACCCCGCATACCGGGTTCAGGGTGCGGGCTGGCATCACCGCGCCCATGCCGGGATTGTGGCGGGAGCCTTCGGACGTGACGAGAGCGCGCTCCCTCGCGCTCTCGTCGAACGTCTTCACCTGGCCGTAAGGGCGCCGTCCAGCGCAGCGATGGTCTTGTTGGAGGGCCCCCGTTCCTTGCGGAGGCGCGCCGAGACAGCCTCCGCACGGGCGAAGGCGTGCAGCACGTTCTCACCGGCCAGCTTGCGAAGGTCCTGATCGTTCCAGCCGCGGCGCGAGAGCTCCGCGAACAGGGCCGGGAACTTCGAAACGTCCTCGAGCCCCGCCACCACCTCGGTGATCCCGTCGAAGTCGCTTCCGATCCCCACGTGGTCGACGCCCGCCACTTGGCGGATGTACTCGATCTGGTCAGCCACCTGGGAGATGGTTGCGCGTGGCGTCGGGTGCGTCTTGCGCCAGGCCGCGACCTGAGCGCGCCGGGACGTCGTGTCGTCCGGGTAGAGGCGCGCCGCGTCCGCGTTCACTGCGCTCAGGTCGCGTCCGTATTCGGCTACCTCGGGGGATACGAAGCCGGGGACGAAGGACACCATGACGACTCCCCCGTTCTTCGGCAGCCGCTTCAGGATGGAGTCGGGTACGTTGCGCGGCACATCCGTGAGTGCGCGCGCACCAGAGTGCGAGAAGATGACCGGCGCCTGGCTCACGTTCAGCGCATCGCTCATCGTGCCTGGTGAGACATGCGACAGGTCCACTAGCATGCCGAGCCGGTTCATCTCGCGGACGACTTCCTCGCCAAAAGGCGTGAGGCCGCCATGCTTCGCGCTGTCCATGGCAGCGTCGGCCCAGTCGAGGGTGACGTTGTGAGTGAGTGTCATGTAGCGCACGCCCAGATCGTAGTATGCGCGCAGAGCACCGAGCGAGTTCTCTATCGCGTGGCCGCCTTCGAGTCCCAGGAGTGAACCGATCAGGTGCTCGCGGAAGTCGCGACGGATGTCCGAGCTCGACAGGGCAAGCCGCAGGGCTTCCGGATACCGGGCAATGATCTGGCGCGCGATGTCTATCTGCTCAAGCTGCACGCGCGCATAGCCTGAATCGGCGTCCTCACCCGGAGTGTAAACCGACCAGAACTGCGCACCGATCATGCCTGTCTTGAGCCGCGCGAGATCCGTGTGCCCGCTCGTGGTCTTGCGTAGATCGTAGGCGTCCACGTCGTGCGGTGCCCGCTCGGATTCACGGATGGCCCACGGCAGGTCGTTGTGTCCGTCTATGAGTGGCGAGGATCGCAGTACGCGCACTGCGCGCGCCACATCGGTCGCGGAGGGTCGTGCGGGTCTCTCCACTCTGGCGGTACCCTTCGCGCCCTGCGCGCTCGTCGTCGAGACGGGAAGTGCGAGGGCGAGCGGTATGCATAGGAATGCGGCTAGACGTGGCGCGAATGGATGTGTCAGGGGCATCGGTCTGGCTCTGGTGGGGACGTGGGATGCGTGGGGGGTGCCAGGGGAGGGGGGCCAGCGGCGCGGTGGTGGGCTGCCGGCATGGCTTCGTCCGCCCGTGCTGGTGCATGCTATCGTTGTGAGATGGGGTATGCAAGGAAGCCGCGGCTGGCGCTACCCCGGCAGTGAGCTACCCGTGAGTTCCACGCCGAACAATGGATATCTCGGCGATGGGTATCTCGGCGATGGGTATCTCGGCGACCGATATCTCTCGTAGTAGTGTGCACACGCTGTTAGTTTATACGCCGCTGCTGGAAAGCGCCGCGTCTTCCGGGGGGCGGGTCCTCGCTACACTTTCCGCCGGTCGGAGTGCCGCGCCCAATTGATGCGGTCCCGCTAATACAACGACAAGGAGGGGCAGTGCTCTGGCTCTATATTTTCATGTGGGTGATCGGCGCCAGTCTGGTGGTCTTCGCCTTCGCGCTCGGTGTGGGCGCCCGGAAATTCGGCCTGGCCGTGGGGATGTTCATAGTGGGTGCGGGCCTGGTGGCGAGTGCTCTGGTGGCGGGCCACACGCATACAGCGAGCGTACATGGCATCCGGCCGGACGCCGCCCCCGAGATGAGAACGCCGGGCGGGACCTGAGCCTGACGCTGCTCGTTCATCTGGCGTCCACTAGAACAGAAGCAGCACGTCGTAGAGTGCGTGCGTCCAGGCCACGATGCCGAAGCCGCGCAGGAGGTAGAGCGCGCTGAAGAAGAGTCCGGCGATCATCCGGAACACGAATGAGCGTAACTCCAGTACATCGCCGTAGGGACCCAGGTAGTGGAACGCGGAGAACATGAAGGCGCCCAGGATGACTGCCCATGCGCCGGCCATCACTGGCCGCCATCCGAAGACGCGGCGACCCACCAGGGCGAGCGCGGACACCAGCACGACGCGAAATAGCAACTCCTCGTACAGCCCGGCGCCCAGGGAGACCATCAGCCGCGTCCACGCGTCGAGCCCCTCCACGGGGCCGATGGCGAGCACGCCGAAGAAACCCAGCAGCCGGGCGGTTATCGTTCCGACGACAATCCCGAAGACGAGCGCCAGAGCGGTCGATTCCGCCAGCATGGCGGCGAATACGGCAAGGCGCAGCCGCCCGCCGTGCACGGCCACGTCGCGGCGCACGAACCATACGCACCCGGCTATGAATGTGATCCCGAAGAGCAAGGGACCTCGGGGGCCGGCGATCAGTGCGAACAGTGATTTCAGGACCACATCCGCGCCGTTCCGCACGCCGTGCGTCTGACTGACTGGCAATGCCGCGGCCAGCGCCTCGTACAGCAGAAGTAGCGGCAGGGCGAAGGTGACGCTGTAGCGCGGCTCGCGGCTCGCGCGTGTGTAGTCGCGCGGTGTCAGACTGATCTCGATGTTTCGAGGGCCTTCTCGATCGCGACGACGGTGGCGTCGATCTCGACCGGTCTGTTGGCTCCGGCGGGAGGCGGTTCGATCTCCTGGTGGTAGTGCAACAGGATCCCGGGGTCCTTGAGGACGTGCCCCGTGAGTACGGCCACGACTCGATCACCCGAGGCGATGACGCCCGAACGGGTGAGGCGGCGCACCCCCGCC
>DATCXG010000220.1:0-9353 GCA_036565945.1 Gemmatimonadaceae bacterium | reverse complement strand
CGCCGGGCAGCGAACGCGTCGCTGCCCGCGGCCAGCGGCAGACCCGTCGTTGCCATCACCATGATCCAGAATGTGCGTGGCGACCCCACGGTGACCTGGCTGCAGGAGGGTTTCAAGCAGATGATCGCTGCCGACCTCTCGCGCAGTGGGGCGGTGGAGGTGGTGGCGCCATCGCGGGTGCGTGATGTGGCCGAGCGCGCGCAGCTCGACGGTCACGGGAAGCTCACCACCGATGACGCGCTGCGGCTGGCGAGAGAGGTGGGCGCCACGTGGGTGGTGAGTGGCGGTGTGACCCGGGGCGAGGATCTCTATGTGCTCGATGTGGGATTGCGTGATGTCGCGACCGGCAAGCTGATACGCCTCTTCACGGTCACCGGGACCGACATCCTCGAGGTGGCCGACCAGGCGGCGTCCCACATCCTGGCCGCGGCCAGCGCGGGCGGGCCGGGGCCGCGACTGGCCGACGTGGAAACGTCGGACGTGGAAGCGTACCAACACTACGTCCGCGCGGTGCAGGCGCGCGGGGAGGGGCGCTTCGCGGATGAGTTGCGCGAGCTCGACGCCGCCATCGCGGTGGATTCGGGCTTCGTGAGCGCGCTCACGGCGCGCCTCCGGCTGGCGCAGGATGCGCGCGATGGTGTGCTCGTGGCGAGACTGGCGGAGGCGTTCAGACACGCAAGCAGTCGCGCGACGGACTGGGACAGACTTTACGAAGGTGTGTACTCGGCACTTCACAATGGCGAGCACGCGCGCGCCGAGGCGCTCGGGCGAGAGTTGACCGAGCGCTACCCGCACGATCCTCGTGGGTACGCCATGCTGGCCGATGTGTATGCGTTGCACGGGAGGTGGGAGGCGGCCGATACCGTACTGCAGCGCGCTCTCTCGCTCGATTCACTCGCCACGGAGGCGGGGAGGGGGCCGTGCGCACCGTGCACGGCTTTCGATGGCGTGGTGAGGATGCGACTTGCCACGGGCGAGCTCTCGGGCGCCGAGCGGGCGGCGCGTCGCTGGGTTGCGCTTCAGCCGGAGGCGCCGGCACCGTGGGGCGACCTCTCGGAAGTGCTGGCATGCGCCGGACGCTACGACTCCGCGCTCGTAGCTGCGCGGCGCGCGGCGATGCTCTCGGGCGACGATCCCGCATACGCCGTCTGGGTGGGCCGCATCCTTCTCATGGAGCGCCACTTCGATGAAGCCGACTCCGCGATCAGTTCATTGCTGGGGCGCGATGGCGAGGCGTACAAGGTTGCCGCGCTCGACCTGAAGGCGATGCTGCTCCGTGAGCGCGGCCAGATGAGGGAATCCAACAAGGCGGTTGAGCGCGCCGTGGGGCGGTACCCCAGCTCGTACTCTCTCGATCTCGTGCGCGGGAGCAGTCTGGCCCTCCTGGGTGAGTGGCAAGAGGCCGTGCGGGTTTACGAGTCGCGTGCACATGCACTGCCGTGGCCTGAGCCACCATCTCCCTACAATCCGTTGAGCGGCGACGACGCCCGAACCTTCGCGTGGGAACACGCCCTCGCGGCCGACGCGCTGGCGGCGAGTGGAGACACCGCACGGCTTCTCGTGCTGGCCGATTCGATCGAGATCGTCGGCGCGCGCAGCTATTACGGGCGCGACTGGCGCCTGCACCACCACGTGCGGGGACTGGTCGCCATGCGCGGCGGTCGCTTCCGCGAAGCGATCCGGGAGTTCGAGATGGCGCGTTGGGGCTCCGCCGGCTGGACGGTTACAGTCGCCCGGATCGCGCGTGCGCGCCTGGCGCTCGGCGAAGCGCGCAACGCGATCGCCGTGCTTCGCGACGCTTACGAAGCACCACCCGACGGCATGGGGCGGTACGAGCCGCGCAGCGAGCTGGATCTGCTCATGGCGGCGGCATTTCGCCAGGCCGGCATGAGCGACAGCAGCAAGGTATACGCCTCGTATGTGCGGAGAGCATGGGCCAACGCCGATCCCGAGGTGAAGACACGGCTCCTTCGCTTCGATCGGGGGCAGTCGCCGGGGCAGTACGGCGAATTGGCCGGTGTGGTCCGTTGAGTCGGTGCTATGCTTCTGCGATCGATGAAGACCACCATCCCGCCCTTCCCAATGACCAGGCAACCGCGATGACCGAACAGCACACACCGACGATCCATCCCACGGCGTTCGTACACGAGGAGGCGGTCGTACTCGGCCGCGTGACGTTGGCCGCACGGGTCTCCGTGTGGCCCACGGCCGTGTTGCGCGCCGACAACGAGGTGGTGAGAGTGGGCGCGGAGAGCAACGTGCAGGATGGAGCCGTGCTGCACGCCGATCCTGGATTCCCCGCGATCGTCGGTGAGCGGGTGGCGATCGGCCACAGAGCGATAGTGCACGGCGCCACGGTAGAGGATGACTGCCTGATCGGCATGGGCGCCATTGTGTTGAACGGGGCCCGGGTGGGTTGTGGCTCGCTCATCGGTGCAGGCGCGGTGTGCACCGAGGGGATGGTGATCCCGCCCGGTTCGGTGGTGCTCGGGATTCCTGGCCGCGTGGTACGCGAGATAACTCCGGAGATGAGGGCTCGCATAGCGAAGACAGTGCAGTCGTATCTCCTGCTGGCAGAGGAGCATAGTGCCGGTAAGTACGGGCGCGGCCGGTAGCTCCGCGATGAGTGCAACCGACTACCATCGCGCACTGCGGCACACGCTGTGCCGCACGTGAATCCAGGCAAGCTGTAGGCGAACTGCCGCGCGCTTCGACGCTTCTCTGCGTCACCGGATCAGGGGATGTGCGGCCGCTCAACCAGGCCGGAACGAGCTCCGTAACACCCGGTTATATTTCGTGTTAGGTGCGTGATAGCTGGTTTGAGGGAGCGAAGTTATGAGTCACTGTGCCGCACGCTGGGGGGAGGCGAGTCGAGGCGTCACCCGAGCTGAGTTTCTTCGCAATGGCGAGTGGGCTTGCCCCCGACAAAATGGCAGTGACGCCATAACGCGTTGTCGTGAAAGCACTTCCGCATCGGGCCTCGTGGACTTGCGCGCAATCACGATTCGGAGTAATGTCACCGCCCGCAGCAGAATCATCCCGCCCGCGGAAGAGAATTCCCCAGGTCGCGCCGTAGCCCCGTCGTCCAGCATCACACCGTAGGGGTCGCAATATATTGCTGCTACCCAATTGAAGGAGTCGCGAAAAATGTCCCAGCCATCCAGGTCTCCCCACCCCGCCACGCCTGTGTTGTTGACCAAGAATGCGCGGATAGTTCTGGAGAAGCGCTACCTCGTGAAGGACCGAACGGGGGCGGCGGTGGAGCAGCCGGAGGATCTCTTCTGGCGGGTGGCCACTGTGGTGGCTGGTGCCGATCAGCGTTATGGCGCGAGCAAGGGGGCAGTGGACACGGTCGCGGAGGAGTTCTATCGACTGATGACCGAGCGCCGCTTCGAGCCGAACTCGCCAACGCTCATGAACGCTGGGCGCCCGTTGGGTCAACTGTCGGCGTGCTTCGTCCTGCCTGTGGAAGATTCGCTCTCCAATGGGCAGAACGGGATCTACGACACGCTGCGTTCGATGGCGCTGATCCATCAGAGCGGCGGTGGGACCGGATTCTCCTTCTCGCGCCTGCGCCCCAAGGGTTCGATGGTGCGCTCCACCACGGGTGTGGCGTCCGGTCCTGTGTCGTTCATGAAGCTCTACGACGCATCCACCGACGCCGTGAAGCAGGGCGGGACTCGGCGCGGCGCCAACATGGGGATTCTCCGCGTCGACCATCCGGACATTCTCGACTTCATCTCCTGCAAGGAAGACCTCACCCAGATCGTGAACTTCAACATCTCCGTTGCCGTGACGGCGAAGTTCATGGAGGCTGTGCGCGCGGGTGTGAGCTACGATCTCATCGATCCGACCAATGGAGAGGCGGTGGGCCAGCTCGATGCGCGCGAGGTGTGGGGCAAGATGATCGACGGCGCGTGGCGCACGGGCGAGCCGGGCGTGTTCTTCATCGATGAGGCCAACCGGTACAACCCGGTGCCTCAGCTGGGGAGCTACGAGGCAACCAATCCGTGTGGCGAGCAGCCGCTCCTGGCTTACGATGTCTGCAACCTGGGCAGCATCAACGTGGGCCACTACGTGGAGAACGGCGTGATGGACTGGGACGCATTGCGGCGCGACATCCACCTCTCCACGCACCTGCTCGACAACATCATCGACGTCAACAGGTATCCACTCCCCGAGATCGATGCGCTCTCCAAGCGTATCCGTCGCATCGGGCTGGGGATCATGGGCTTCGCCGACATGCTGGTGCGGCTCGGCATCCCGTACGACTCGCCCGACGGCGTGGGGATGGGGCGGAAGGTGATGCGCTTCGTCGACACCGAGGCGAAGCGTGAGAGTGAGCGGCTGGCCAACGAGCGCGGCCCATTCCCCGAGTGGGCGCGCTCCATCTGGGGCCCCGACGAGACCTGCGCGCGCGATGCCAATGGCCAGCGCATCCGGCCCATGCAGATGCTCCGCAACTGCAACGTGTCCACGATCGCACCGACCGGCACCATCTCCATCATCGCGGGCTGCTCGTCGGGACTCGAGCCGTTGTTCGCCGTGGCCTTCATGCGTAACCAGGCCGGCGTGATGATGCCCGACGTGAACGAGGACTTCGTGGAGATCGCGAAGCGCGAGGGCTGGTACTCCGACGAGCTGGTGGAGCGCATCGCGAAGACGGGGCACGTCAATTTCCCCGAGGTGCCGGAGCGCTGGCAGCGCGTCTTCGTGACCGCCAATCAGATCGCGCCCGAGTGGCACATTCGCATGCAGGCCGCCTTCCAGGAGCACTGCGACTCGGCCATCTCCAAGACCACGAACTTCGCGCACACGGCGACCATCGACGACGTGCGCACGATCTACGAGATGGCGTACGATCTCCACTGCAAGGGAGTGACCGTGTACCGCGACGGGTCGCGCGACAACCAGGTACTCTCCACTGGCGCAACGGCTCAGGCCAAGGCGGTGCGCGACGGAGGGGCGGGCGACAAGCGCGAGTTGGGCGAACTGCAGGGCCAGCTCGCGGAGTCGGACGCCGAGATCGAGAGGCTCAAGAAGGCGCTCTACGAGAGCGAGGCTGAGAACGCCCAGCGCCGCGCGAAGAGATCGCGCCCCGATCTGCTGCGCGGCACGACGCGGCGGATGGACACTCCTCTCGGTACCATGTACGTGACCATCACCGAGGATGACCGCGGGCAGCCGTTCGAGGTGTTCATCACGCTCGGCAAGGCCGGCGGGGCCGCGATGGCCGACGTGGAGGCGATGGGACGACTGATCTCGCTGGCGCTACGCTCCGGGATCCCGATCATGGAAGTGCACCGTCAGCTTCGCGGGATCGCGTCCGACCGTCCGATGGGACTAGGACCGAACAAGGTATTGTCGGTGCCCGATGCGATCGGTATAGCGATCGAGATGTGGTGGCGCGACAAGCAGGGAGTCCAGCAGGAGCTGCTGGGCGATGCGGAGGGTGGGGCAGGGGCCGGAGCGGTTCCGGCGCGGGAGCGGATCGTGGCCGGCGACGCCGGTGCCGCGCAGGTACAGATGAGCCTCGAGTCGCTCGAGAACGGCGCCGCGTTCATGGGCACGTGCCCCGATTGCGGGTCGCAGCTGGAATACGCGGAAGGCTGCGTGAAGTGCCACGTGTGCGGGTTCTCGGAGTGCGGGTGAGTACGCACTCCCGACCTCGCTCAGCATCTTTCTGAAAACGAAACGGCCGCTCCTTGGAGCGGCCGTTTCATGCGCGAGGGGTCATTCTTTGAGTGGTGCGGCCTCTGGCGCCGCTGGTGCCGCAGCTGCTGGCGTCGCCGCGTTGTTCCCCCGGCGCGCCCAGTGATGGCGTGGCACCGCCGGTTGTGCGCGTCTGAACAGGAGGTCGCCGTAGTAGGTGATTATGCGCGATCGTACTGAGTCCTGGGTGTCGTTCGCCGCTGCCTGAAATGGCGCGTAGCGCTGCTGATCACCCGACACGGCGAACCACCACCATGCCTCTGTACGCGAGCCCCGTGGCTGCTCCACGCTGCATGTGTAGGTCCGACCGTCGTGCTCGAAGCGAAACTCTCCAATCATTTGCCTCTCCGCCCAGATGATCCTCAATTTAGCCGGGGGCGCAGACCGATGCTCATTAGCGGCCGCGTGCGCCGGACGGATCGCGTTCTTCGGGCTGGAATCGATGCGCGCCGAGCTCTCCCGATCGGGGTGTCCTCGCTGGCGCTCTGCTGTTGACGATGGAGCTATCGCAGCTCGAGTCTGCACATTTCTTGCCGGGTCCGACCGAGGCTCTACTATTGCCGTCGTGGATGATGCCGCGCCTGATACTATCCGAGCCAGGCCGCTGACCTGCTCTTGCCGCTGTGACTGGCGCTGCACGCGAGACCATGCAACACTTGTGGTGAATCACCAGCCATACTGGAGGAAGGCATGGAGACTGAACTGCACAGACCGTTGCGACGATCGCGGTCGAACAGGATGATTGCCGGCGTCGTCGCGGGACTCGCCGAGTATCTCGGAATAGATGTCACACTGGCGCGGGTGATCTACGTTGTCGCCTCCGTGCTCTCGGCCGCCTTCCCCGGGGCACTGGTCTATCTCGTACTCTGGCTCGTGATCCCTGAGGGCGAATGACGCCCACTGATTGCGCCGTGCCGGAACGTTGTCGCCGGGAAGTCGTCGCTGCCCTCCGGCCGATCGCCACAATCCCACCGGCCTCGATGATCGCCACAATCCCACCGGCTTCGATGCTGCATTGCCGGGTAGGTGCTCGTCCTACCACACTTCGCGCGGAGATGATGCGATGACCGGTACCGGATATCTGGTGATGAAGACCATCCACGTGCTCGCCGTCGTGCTCTTCCTTGGCAACATCATGATCGGCGCGTTCTGGAAGATCCATGGTGATCGCTCGGGCGATCCGCGCATCATCGCTCATACCCTTGCGGGCATCATCCGCGCCGACCGTTGGTTCACCATGCCTGGGGTGGTGCTGCTCATTATCGCCGGCTTCGGTGGAGCTGGCATGGGCCGCATCTCGATCGGTGGCTCCGCGTGGATCGTCTGGTCGATCGTCCTGCTCGCGGTGTCGGCCGTAGCCTTCATGGCGCGACTGGTTCCGCTGCAGCGGCGCATGCTCGCGCTCGCGCGCGATGCTTCGGGTGCTGATGGCTTCGACCGCGCGACGTATGCAGCGCTGTCGCGGAGCTGGACGGTGTGGGGAATAATCGCCACGCTCGCGCCTGTGGTGGCTGTGGTGCTCATGGTGTTCAAGCCGGGGGCGTGACTGCGGACTGCACTGGCGGGATCGTTAGTGCAGTGTTCTAATTGGTGCAGTGTTCTAATTGAGACCGGGTGTTTCGAGACCACGCATTCGCCCTCCCGGCGCGCGTCCACCGCGCGCCTTCACCGCACACGTTCTCAAAGCGCGAGCTCGCTTCGATCGCTCACCCAACGCGTCCACCGCGCGAGTCAACTACTTCCCAACGGATGATGCCAGAATACCAGCGGAATCGCGCTGCCCGCCTCGCGCTGCCGCTCATACTTTCCACGATGCTGTTAGGCGCGGGCTGCCGCGGCGCGGCCCGTCCGTCCGAGGCGCCCGTCCCGCGCGCCGATGGTGCCACCAGCTTCATTCGCGTCAACCAGGTCGGCTACCTGCCGGCGGGACGCAAGGTGGCGGTGATCTGCTCGCTCGCGGCGAGTGATGTCGACTCCTTCGCCGTGCTCGATGCAACAGGGAAGCGTGTCCTGGGCCCCGACGCCGCTATTCGAAACGGCGCCTTCGGACCGTGCGTCACTACGTACCGGCTGGATTTCACCGGCCTCACTGCCGAGGGGCGCTACCACATCGCTGCTGGTGGGCTCACATCACCCACGTTTCGCGTTGCGAGCAATGTCTACGATGGAGCCGCCGATACGCTGCTGTACTACCTGCGTCAGCAGCGCTCCGGCTTCAACCCGGTGTTCGGTGATTCCGTGCACACCAGGGATGGGATCATCGTCGACGACTCGATCAAGGGCGGCCAGTTCATTCCCGTCACCGGCGGCTGGGCCGATGCATCGGACTACCTGCAGTATGTCACGACATCGGCCGCGGCTACCTTCCAACTGCTGATGGCCTACCGCGACAACCCTGGTGCGTTCGCCGATCGATTCGCGGCCAACGGTCTACCGGGTGCCAATGGGGTACCGGACGTGCTGGATGAAGCACGGCACGGGCTGGAGTGGCTCACGCGCATGTTCCCCGGCGATGGCAGCATCTACAATCAGATCGCCGACGACCGGGATCATTCGTACTGGGATCTCCCGACCACGGATTCGGTGGACTACGGTTGGGGGAAGGGTGGCGCTCGTCCGGTGTACCCGTGCACCGGACGACCGCAGGGACTCTTCAAGAACAAGAATCGCTCCGAGGGGCTCGCGTCGACGGCTGGGAAGTTCGCCTCCGCGATGGCGCTCGGCGCTCAACTCCTACACGGTCACGACTCCACATTCGCGGACCTGCTCGCGGAACGCGCGCGAGAGACGTACGCGCTGGGTCGTGCGCACCCGGGTGTCTGTCAGACCGCGCCTGGCAACTCGCCGTACTTCTACGAGGAAGCCAATTGGACCGACGACATGGAGCTCGGCGCTGCAGAGCTGTACGCGCTCACCCGTGATGGTGATTACCTGCGCGAGGCGCGGTCGTACGCCGATCGAGAGCCGGTGACTCCGTGGATGGGTGCGGACACCGCACGACACTACGAGTGGTTCCCGTGGCACAACGCCGGTCACTACGAGGTCTGGCGCGTGGGTGATGGCGATGCCAGGGGTAAGATGGCCGACTACTACCGTCGTGGCCTCGCGGCGGTAGCACGGCGCGCGGACAACGGCTTTCGCGTGGGCATCCCCTTCATCTGGTGCTCCAACAACCTCATGACGTCGTTCGCCACGCAGGCGCACCTGTATCGGATGATGACCGGCGATGACCGGTACCTGGAGTACGAGACCGCCGCCCTGGACTGGCTGTTCGGCGTGAATCCGTGGGGCGTGTCGATGGTGGTGGGCTTCCCAGGCGACGGCGCCTGGCCGCGCGATCCGCATTCGGTGGTCGCCGAGAAGCTCGGCGTCGACAAACTCACCGGCGGACTGGTAGACGGTCCCGTGTACCGCTCGATCTACCAGAACTTGCGCGGGATCAGCCTGCACGAGCCCGATGAGTACGAGCCCTTCAACACGGGCTTCATCGTGTACCACGACGATATAGGCGACTACTCCACCAACGAGCCGATCATGGATGGCACCGCGAACCTGGCCTACATCCTCGCGGCGATGAAGACGGGGGGCAGGGTTCAGGGGGCAGGGGGCAGGGGAACTCCGAGGGATCAGGAAGCAGGGAT
>DATCXG010000198.1:0-5367 GCA_036565945.1 Gemmatimonadaceae bacterium | reverse complement strand
CAGTACTGGATTCGGGCCCGTCGCTCTTCCATCTCACCCGCCGAGCCACCCTGACCCACTAATCACCGGTCTCCGTACCGGTGGTCCTGGTCGAATGTCCACAGTCCGCTATCACTCACCCTGTGCGAGACGAGTGGCAATGGCGGATCGGCGTCCTCCGCTACGCGGATGGCCTCACGCAGTGCCATGCGCCCGGCCGCTATGCCCTGCGCGCCACTGGCGAAGATGGTGGCCAGCGGTTCGCCCAGTTCCACCCAATCGCCCGGCTTCGCGCTGATCACGAAACCGGCGGCGGGGTCGCCAACGCCATTCAAGCGTACGTGCCCATCACTCAAGGTGGGCACCCCCCACCCAACCGCGCGCGGTTCGACACGCGCCACGAAGCCGCGCTGTGGCGACTCGTACAACTCGCACGCCTCCGCCTGTGGCAGGATCGATGGGTCGTCCACCACCGCCGGGTTGCCGCCCTGAAACTCCACGATCTCCTGAAACTTGCGCGCCGCCGCACCGGAGGAGATCGACTTCGCCATCACCTCGCGCGCCTCCTCGCGGGTGAGAACGGCGCGTGCCAGCATCAGCATCTCCGCGCCCAGTGCAAAAGTGACCTCCAGCAGGTCGGGCGGGCCCTCGCCACGTAGAGCGTGGATGGCCTCCTCCATCTCGAGCGCGTTCCCGACGGCACGACCCAGCGGTCGGTCCATGGCGGTGAGCAGAGCGACGGTGTCGCAGCCGTGATCGACCCCGAGGGAGATCGCGAGCCTGGCAAGCTCGAGGGCGTCATCTGTCGTTGGCACGAGCGATCCCGAGCCGTGCTTGACGTCCAGCACCAACCCGGTCAGACCCTCCGAGAGTTTCCTGCTCATGATGCTGGCCGCCATGAGCGGGACCGATTCCACCGTGGCCGTCGCGTCCCGCAATGAGCTCATCATCTCCTCAGCCGGAGCCATCTCCGGAATCGCGCCCGTCATGACGCACCCGATCCTCTCCATCTGGGAACGTGCCTCGACGAGCGCGAGGCTGGTGCGGAAGCCTGGGATGGACTCGAGTTTGTCGAGTGTCGAGCCGGTATGGGCGAGAGCTGGTCCCAGCACCATGGGAACCGCAACACCGAGCGACGCGACAAGCGGCGCAAGCACGAGCGAGACCTTGTCGCCCACCCCACCCGTGGACTGTTCTCCCACGCAGGCCAGACCGGAGTACCTGACTACGAGTGGAGTTCCGCCGCCGAGCATGGCCTCGGTTAGCGAGCGCGTCTCGGCTCGATCGAGGCCGCGCAGATAAACAGCCATCAGGAATGCCGCCATCTGGTGGTCGGCAACGTGGCCGGACGCGTAAGCGTGCACCAGGGCGCGCCACTCGCCCGGTTCGATCCTTCCGCCATCGCGCTTCCGCTCGATAAGGCGATAAGCGAGCATTGACCATCCTGTGGGGTATTTCTACCTTGGGGCGGACTGGCCCGCCACCAGGGGGAGCCGCGTGATGCGTGCTCCTCGTTACCACTCGCCACAATGTGGGAGTTTGAATGCTCATGCGCTACCTCATGATACCGACGGCGATGCTGCTGGCTGTCCAGGTCGCCGCCGCACAGACCACTGCCGCCGACCGCATAGCAGTCGGAGACAGCTCTCACGCGGCAATGAGCCCGGCCTTCGCTCTTGCCCACTACAAGGCAGCGCTGGCTGTCGACTCCAATTCTTACGAGGCCCTGTGGAAGGCCTCGCGTGACGCCGTGGATCTCGGCGAGTTCGAGCCCGACGAGGCGAAGAGAACGGAATACTTCGCCGAGGGCGAGAGATACGCGCGGCGGGCAGTGGCGGCGAACCCCAACGATGCCGAAGGTCACTTCGTACTCGCGCGCGCACTCGGCCGCGTGGCTCTCTCGCTGGGTAAGAAGGAGCGCGTGAATTACGCCAAGGAAATCCGCGCGCAGGCGCTCGATGCATTGAAGCACGATTCGCTGCACCCCGGCGCGCTGCATGTCATGGGTCGCTGGAACGCCGAGATCATGCGCCTGAGTGGCTTCTCTCGCTTCTTCGCCAGGAATTTCCTGGGTGGCGATGTGTTCGCGAAGGCAAGTTGGGACAACGCGGTGCAGTACATGGAAGAGTCAGTGAAGCAGGACCCAACGCGACTTGTCCACCACCTGGATCTGGCCGAGATCTACCGCGACCGCGGCAACGATGGCGACCTCGCCAGGGCGCGCACGCAATTCGAGAAGGTGATCAACGGCAAGCCGCTGGATTACAACGACCGCTTCTACAAACAGCAGGCGGCGCGAGAGATCAAGGAGCTGCGGTAACTACGGGGGGCAGGGGGCAGGGTTCAGGAACTACAACTACCAGGGATCAGGAAGCAGGAAGCAGGGATCAGAAAGGGCTCCCAGGGGAGAGATCTCTACCCCGAGGCGGTGCCTGAACCCTGAACCCTGCCCCCTGAACCCCGTAGTTCCTGATCCCTCTGTAGTTCCCCTGAACCCCGTCTCTCAGTTACCCTCGCACGTCTTCCACCAACCATCTTCCCCTTGTCAGGCCTCGCCGCAGCTTGCGGCGGCTGCGGCGACTGGCTCGATGGAGATCATCGCGGAATTCGTCGAGGCCGCCCGCCATCCGGTCGCCGAGATGACGGGTGCGTTCACCCAGTAGTTCGCGCGTCTCCTCGCCGGTCCTCGGGGCAACGAGCAAGGCCACACCGGCACCCAGCGTGAGGCCGATCGCCAGGCCCGCGGCGAAGGAAGCTGCCCTGTCCCACTCGCGCACCTCGTCGAAGCTTCGCCCCATCTGAGATCGCCGCTGGTGTCCGTTCTCGCCACCGCCAACCGCATTCGAGCGGCGTTTACCCCTGGACGGACCACCGCGGCGCGCCGGGATGCTGGTGAATTCGCTATAATGGGACATTGTCCTGGCCTCCTCTGGAAATATCGTGTCGTGAATCTGATGACAGACGTGGTAAGGAACTTGCTTCTCTAGGACGCGCCCAGCAGTAGCGGCGCTCCTCACGCGCGAGGAAATGCATGAGCATATCGAGTAAGACAGTCCTGCTCGTGGAAGACAACGAGGACAACCGCATCGTTTATTCCACAATTCTCCAGCACTTCGGCTACCGGGTGATGGAGGCGCTGAATGGCGAGGAAGGCATCGCCAAGGCGCGAGCAGAAAAGCCAGACCTAATCCTCATGGACATATCCATCCCTGTGATCGACGGATGGGAAGCGACGCAGGTGCTGAAACGCGATCCGGAAACGCGTGCGATCCCGATAATCGCGCTCACGGCTCATGCACTCGTCTCCGACCGTGAGAAGGCCATGGAGGTGGGTTGCGACAGCTACCTGGCCAAACCGTGCGAACCGAAGACGGTAGTCAGTGAGGTGGCAAAGTTCATAGGACAGGGAGATGGCCGCTAACCCGACACACCCGCCGCAGCTCCTCATCGTCGATGACCATCCCGACAATGTGGAGGTGCTCAAGGCGCGTCTGGAGGCGCTGGGCTACCGGACGGTCTGTGCCTGCGACGGCGGTGAGGCGCTCGCGCAGGTTGCACAATCGCCGCCCGACCTGATCCTGCTGGATGTGATGATGCCGCTCATCGACGGATACGAAGTGGCTCGCAGAATCAAGGCAGACAGGAGTCTCCCCTTCATCCCGATCATCATGCAGACGGCGCTCGACTCGACGGGGAGCAAGGTCGAGGGCCTGGGCGCTGGTGCGGACGACTACATCACCAAGCCAATCAACTTCGAAGAGCTCGAGGCGCGCATCCGTGCCATGCTGCGCATAAAGGCGCTGCAGGACGAGGTGAAGAAGAGCGAGCGCGATCTGGCCATTGCCAACCAGCGACTTCAACAGATGGCCGTGACGGACGTTCTCACTGGCCTCTTCAACCGGCGCCATCTGGATGAACGGTTGCGAGAGATGTTCGACCACTCGTTCCGCCTCCACGAGCCGCTGGCGGTAGTGATGTTCGACCTCGACGACTTCAAGAGCGTGAACGACTCTTTCGGCCATCTGGCGGGGGACATGGTGCTACAGCAGCTCGCCACTCTGCTGCGCCAGGTCGTGCGCGAGATAGACCGGGTTGGACGGTACGGCGGCGAGGAATTCATGGCCATCCTGCCAGGCACCGTTCTCGACGCCGCGGTGACCTTCGCGGAACGGGCGCGTCAGGAAGTAGAGACGCAGCTGTTCACGTACGATGGAGGCACGCTACACCGCACGCTGAGTTGCGGCGTAGCAGGCTGGCCTCATCCGCGCATCCAGCACCGCGACGAGCTGGTGAAGGCCGCCGACGACGCGTTGTACGTGGCCAAGGAGCTCGGCCGGAACCGGGTGATCCGCTTCGACAGCGCCGAGTTCAACGCCCATACCAGAGATATCGATGACGAGTACGGAAGTGGCGTATCCTCCGGAAGAGGAATTCGAGCCCGAGCAGAAGAATCGCACGGGGAGTACAGCGCCGGAGCCTGAGGAGGCTCTCCGGCTGCACGAACGCATCGCTGAGCTGGAGCGCGAGCGTGACCACCTGGTAGCGGTGGTTGACATCCTCACCGAAATCTCCTCGTCACTGCACTTCGTCGACATCCTGCAGTCAATCGCCAAGCGTCTCGGAGAAGCATTCGGTCTTGACCGATGCTCCATCTTCCTGCTCGGCGACCAACGGGACGTGCGCCTCATGGCGACGTATGAAGACCCACGTCTGAGCAATTTCGTGGTGGACCTGGAGCGCTACCCCGAGCTGAAGCGCGCCTTCGATAGCGGCGAGACCGTCTTCATCCCCGACGCCAGCACCGACCCCATGTTCCAGGGCGCCGAGGTGCTCCTGGCTCTCCGGAACGTGCGCTCGATAGTTGTGGTGCCAATCCGATGGCGCGGTACGGTGATCGGGGCCATCTTCCTGCGCACCGAGCGTGGCGCGGCCCCATTCTCCGATCACGATGTACGTTTCTGTCAGGTTGTGGCCTCGCTCACAGCCAACGCCCTCCGCAATGCGCACCGCTTCCAGACGCTTCTCCGCGCTCAGAAGGAACCCGACCGCGGGCAGCGATCCAGCGAGCTCCAGCGTATCGCCCTCGTGGCTTTCGTCCGCCGCCTCCTCGACCGTTACACCAAGGCCGAGGACCACATGTGGGCCGAGACCCTCCTCCCGCGGCCGGCAGACGAGGAGCTGGATCGGCTGGTATCCGTGGCCATGGAAGTGATAGCGGAGGAAGCGGACGATGGAGGGGGAACTACGGAGGGATCAGGAAGCAGGGACCTTAACTGACAGGGATCAGGAAGCAGGGACCAGATAACTACGGGGTTCAGGGTTCAGGGGGCAGGGTTCAGGAACTGCTAACCACGGGGCTCAGGGTTCAGGGGGCAGGAGGTAAGGGAA
>DATCXG010000138.1:0-2420 GCA_036565945.1 Gemmatimonadaceae bacterium | reverse complement strand
CTTGCCAGTCGTGCCAGGCGCGCGCGGCACGCATCCACGTGGCGAGGGAGTCCTGCACGTCGGGCTCCTTCCAGTGTCCCACCACGACCTTCCGCTCCAGACGCATGCGGGTCGCGATGAAGCCGAACTCCCGGTCGCCGTGCGCGGACTGGTTGAGGTTCATGAAGTCCTGGTCGATCTCACCCCACGGCAGATCGCGCTCGAACTGCGTGTGCAGATGAACGAAGGGCCTCCGGAGCGCCGCGAGGCCGCCGATCCACATCTTCGCCGGTGAGAAGGTGTGCATCCACATGATCAACCCCGCGCAGCGTGGATCGCTGTTGGCTGCGAGGCAGAGTGCACGGATCTCTTCGGGGCTGGCGACGATGGGCCGCGCCACCACTCTGATGGGAATGCGCTCGGAGGCGTCCAGTGCGGCCGCGACCTGGCGCGAATGGTCCGCTACCTGTTCGAGGGTCTCCGGCCCGTAAAGGTGCTGGCTCCCCGTGACGAACCAGATCTCCACTTCGGCTTCGTTTCTGTTGGTCATTGCGTCGTTCCCCTGGCACTCCAGGGTGGATCAGGGTTCGGGTGAGCTACTTGGAAGCGACGACGGTCTGCCTGGCGATTCGCCAGTGTCCCGATGAGAAGATATCGCGGAGGCCGGTAATGTCCGACCCGATCCATGGACTCTGTGAAATCTGTACTCGACCCTTGACTCTATTCTTAACTATAGGTGCCATCTTCCTCTCAGCTCCCCGCAGCGTGATCGCCCCGTGGCGGCGCTGCACGTACGAGCGGTTCGCCGAACCGAGGGATGCTTGCAACCGATGAGGAGGCGTCCATGATTGGATCCCGGAGACTCCAGGCCCTGGCGATTGGCATCGCCGCTGGCGCGGCGCTGCTGTTCGCGCCGGCGATGGCCTATGCCCACTGCGACACCATGGATGGCCCGGTGGTGAAGGCCGCGCAGGCGGCGCTCGCGTCGAACGAGCTCGCTCAGGTGCTGATCTGGGTGCCGGCCAGGGATGAGCCGGAGGTTCGGCATGTCTTCCAACAGACTCTCGCCGTGCGAAAGCTTGGCAAGCAGGCCGCGGAGCTGGCGGACCGCCACTTCTTCGAGACGGTGGTTCGGATTCACCGCATGGGAGAGGGAGAGCCGTACACCGGATTGAAGCCTGCTGGCAGCTACTCGGGTCACGCGGTGCCAACCGTGGATCGCGCGCTGCAGAGTGGCTCGGCCGGAGACCTGCGCGCGATGCTCCATTCCGCGCTCGACGCACGGCTGGATGAGTACTTCGGCGATGCATCGGCCAGGAAGCGCGCCTTCTCGCCGGGCGATGTGCAGGCTGGCCGGGAGTTTGTCGAGGCGTACGTCCGCCTGGCGCACTTCGCCGAGGAAATGGAGGCATTGACTTCCGGGCACGGCCATGAGGCGGCGGCTGCTGGACACGCTGTCGCACCGGCTGTCGCACCGGCCGCGGCGCACCACCCTGATTGACTTTCTCGAATCGGACGCACCATCGTTGGGGCAGGAGGCGTCGTGTAGTGCTGGCGGTTCCACCAGGTCGATGACCGACGCCACCGCGAGCTCGGGGTGACCATGGATTCGTTGTTATTCACCGCGCGAAGCATCTGGACGATGATCCACGGCATCGTGCTGGGCGGTGGCGCGCTGCTTGGGTTGGCCGCGGCGCTCTTCTCGCTGGCCACAATGCGCGTGATGAAATCGAGCGACCTGGTGGACGCCACGGCGCGGAGTCAGGCGCGCTACCTCGGCTGGCTGCTTGGTTTCGTGGCCCTGGCACTGTGGTCGACCGTCCTGATCGGCACATACGTCAACTTCCCGGACTACCGCGCCGTGCCGCCCGCGGGCCTGGCGGATCTGGCGCATTATCCCAAGTCGCTCATTCAATCGCGCCCGGGAACGGCATGGCTGCACTCGTTGGCGATGGAGATCAAGGAACACGTTCCCTGGATCGCCGCGATGCTCGCGACCGGGGCCGCCTTCGTCGGCATCCGTGAGCGATCGCGGCTGCTGTACGACGCGCCGCTGCGCCGCCTGATGGTGCTGCTGCTCGGCATCTCCTTCATACTGGTTTCGGTCGTGAGCCTGCTCGGTGTCTTCATCAACAAGGTCGCCCCCCTCGAGTGAGGTGGGAAGGACTCTGATATGACTGGTACTCCGAAAGAGCGCGAGGACATCTCGAACGGTGCAGCACTGGCCGCGCTGCTGGCGGTGGGGATCGGCGCCTTCGCGCTGGGCCTCATCGTCATCCTGAACGAGGCAGGCGCCTTCACGGTGCCGGCCATCTACGCGCCGTCGGGCGGTGTATCGGGTCGCACGACGCTGGCTGTCGTGATCTGGTTGATCGCATGGGCGATCCTGCATCGTCTGTGGAAGGGACGCGAAGTGCAGACCGGGCGCGTGCAGACGGTGA
>DATCXG010000130.1:0-3506 GCA_036565945.1 Gemmatimonadaceae bacterium | reverse complement strand
CTGCCGATCCGAGTCCGGCCATCCGCGCTGTAATCGCGAACTACGGGCGGGCGATCGAGGCGCGCAACCTTCCGGCAATCCGGCAGCTCTACCCAACCATCACAGCCGCACAGCAGCGCGACTGGCAACAGTTCTTCAGTGCTGTGAACAACGTCAAGGTCCGCCTCGCCATCACTCAGCTCGACGTCTCCGGCAGCACCGCGGACGCCCGCATCACGGGCACCTACCAGTACGAGAACACGAGCGCGAGGGGAACCGAGCAGCAGGCCGTGAGATTCCGCGTCTCGCTGCGCCGAGATTCAGCCGGCTGGCAGATGACGGGGATTCAGTAGCTCTGTTCCCGCCTCATGTAATTCAGTAGCTCTGTTCCCGCCTCAGAAGTTGTACTCCAGCCCCGCGGTCCAGATCACGTTCGACCTCAGGCCACCGCGGTTCAGCGGCCACGCGCCGTTCGCAACCACCGACAGCCCCGCGGATGTCGTCAGCTTGATCCCGAGCGATGCATCCACGATGTCATCGCGCGTGTTCGGGATCGTGGTTGGCTCGACGGTTCGGTGGAACGGTGCATCGTAGGTCACGGTGCCCGGTACCAGGAGCCGGCTCGTACCCACCTGGAGCTCCGAGATGAGGTCGGCCGCCAACGTGGCCCAGGGTGCCAGGAGGTTGTCGAAGCCAATCGTGGCCAGCACCGCGTCGTTGATCGTACCGCCGCCGCGATAGCTGTAACCGATGTTCGCGTGCGGCGAGAATCCGCCGAACTGTGCGGAGAAGATGCCAAGCCCGCGCGCCGCGAAGCTACCCGAGCCGAGCAGGTCATCCTCGCTCCCCGTGGGGAAGCGGGCATCCGCGAGGAAGGCGACCGCCACAGGATCACCTTCGCGCGCGTTGACTTTGACGCGCACCGCCACGTCGCCGAGCCCGGTGGCTGAGCCCTCCTCGAAGCGCGTGGCGGAGAGCACTGGCTGTTCCGGCGTACCGCCGAAGAAGTGGGCAACGGTGGGGCCGCCGAATGGAACGATCTGCGCCTCGCTTTCCCCGCGAAGGGTGGTCGACACGATGGGCAGCACCACCCCGATGTCTACCTTGTCCAGCAACCCGTACGTCAGGAAGAACGATGTGACGGAGAGGTCGACGTCGAGCGAGAGGTGCACGTCGATCACGTCGTTCTCCACACCCGGGATTCCCATCAACGAACAGTCGCCGCCGGCGGTGGAATCACAGCCGGGAAAGTCGACGTTCTGGTGGGTGAAGGTCAGCCGGACGTCATGGAGATCGACGCCTCGCAAGGTGTTGAAGGCGATCCCGGTCCGGTTCGCGCCGACGAGCACGCGCCCGCGGCCGAGGGTCTGCGCGCGCTCACCGAAGATGGGGCCGGCCGAGCGCGACGTGCGAACCGGGACACCGCCCTCGAAGCGGAAGGTGGCGCCGCTGCTCGTGGCGCTGACTGGGACCTGCGCGACGTTGGTACTGATCGACGTGCTGAGGAAGGCGATGATCGTCCCGTTGCTCCCCACCGCGGATGGGATGAAGTGACTCCCGTGGACTCGCAGTGAGGCCGGGTTGTTCGGATCGCCCGATCCTCCCAGAAAGAGCGGATCCTCTCCCGGGCCGAAGATGAACAACTCCGAGAGCTTGTCGAGCAATCCCTGCGCCGGTGCCGGCCGGGGCGCGGCCACGAGCACCAGTATCGACAGACACCACGCGCGATATCGCATCCGGGCTACCCTCGGCAGCAGCGTTGCCCCAATCATAGCGGCGCCCTACTTCCCGCCGCAACGTGCCGCCGCAATGCTGGCCCACAGCAGGCGAAGCGTCCACATCCTTGGGGTGAGCCAGACCACGATCCGAACCGAGGCAGCGCAACGAACGCTGCAATTGACAAGCACGGGCCTCTGTCAATTCAATTGGGGATGATGATCGCCCGTCGAGACTCCGGCCCGCGGCGCACGACCAACCGATGCGCGCCAGCGCACGGTATCTATTCGCGCTTCATGGCGGTGCTCGTCGTGGTCCTGCTAGCGAGCGGAGCGAATGCCGCGGAAGGTCAGGGAGGAGAGCGCCCTGAACATGCCCTGGGCACCGTCGACTTCCCGGTCTCCTGCTCCAAACGAGCCCGCGTCGAATTCAATCGAGCAATCGCCCTGCTGCACCACATGACCTACCCGCAGGCGAGGGAGGCATTCGAACAGGTTGCGAAGATCGATCGACGGTGCGCGTTGGCACACTGGGGAATCGCGATGACCCTGTTCCAACCGCTCTGGCCCACTCGGCCTGGCACCGCAGAGTTACGACGCGGCTGGGAGGAGGTGCAGAAAGCCAGAGCCCTCGCGCCGCCAACTGAGCGTGAGCGTCTTTTCGTGGATGCTACGGCGGCCTTCTTCCGCGAACCAGACTCGCCGGACTACTGGCAACGCATCCGCCGATGGGAGCAGGCAATGGCGAAGGTGTACGCGGTCTTCCCGCACGACCCCGAAGCGACGGTCTTCTACGCTCTGGCCCACCTGGCCACAGCGCCAGCCGACGATGTCTCCCGGACCCACTCGGACTTCGCCGCCAAGCTTCTTCTCTCCGTCTACGAGCGGAACCCCAATCACCCCGGTGCAATGCACTATCTGGTTCATGCCAACGACGTGCCGGGGCGCGAACGCGAATCGCTGGAAATCATTCGCCGGTACGACGCGTCAGCTCCGCACAATCCCCACGCGCTGCACATGCCGACGCATATCTACACCCGGCTCGGCGAGTGGGATGCGGTTATCAGTGGGAACCTGCGCGCCGCGGAGGCCGCCCGAGCACACCCAGCGGGCGACAGTGGCCAGTTCGTATGGGACGAATTCCCCCACGCGATGGAATACCTCATCTACGCGTATCTCCAGAAGGGCGCGGACGACGAAGCTGCCGCACAATTGAAGCGGCTGCAGGGAACCGCCCATCTGGAACCCACCTTCAAGACAGCCTTTCACCTGTCGTCCACCATGGCGCGCTACGCGCTCGAGCGTCATGCCTGGAGCGAGGCGAGGTCGCTCGTACCTCGCGAGCCTCCGACACTCGACTGGGAACGCTTCATCTGGCCCGAGGCCATAACATGGTTTGCTCGAGGTCTCGGAGCCGCTCGCGATGGCCGGGCCGATGAAGCTCGCCTGGCCGAGAAGCGTCTCGAGGAGCTCGAGGCTGCCGCAAACGATGCCGGCGAGGCGCTCTTCACGCGCAACATCCGCATCCTTCGCCTCGAGGTCAGCGCCTGGCTCGCGCAGATGGAGCACGACCGGGAATCCAGCGTGGCCGAGATGCTGGCGGCAGCCGAAATAGAAGTGTCGACGCCGAAGCACGCGGTGACCCCCGCGCCTACCCTTCCGGCCTACGAGCTCCTCGGAGACCTCCTCATGGAGCAGTCGAATCCGGCGGAAGCGCTCGCCGCGTACAGGCGCTCATTGCAACTCTACCCGCGTCGCTTCAACAGCCTGCAGGGTGCCGCTCGGGCCGCGCGCGAGTCGGGCGACGAGCCT
>DATCXG010000099.1:0-2223 GCA_036565945.1 Gemmatimonadaceae bacterium | reverse complement strand
TCATTTCGAAAACTATACCGTCGCAACTTTCTATCGCTGGTGGACCATTCATCTGTGGGTCGAAGGCGTGTGGGAGATGATCCAGGGCGGCTTCCTCGCCTACCTGCTGATCCGGCTGTCAGGGGCCGACCGCGAGGTGATGGAGAAGTGGCTGTACGTGATCGTCGGCCTCACGTTCATCTCGGGGATCCTCGGCACCGCGCACCACTACTACTGGATCGGCGTGCCGCGCTACTGGCTGCCGATCGGTGGCTTCTTCAGCGCGCTCGAGCCGCTGGCGCTCTTCGGGATGGCCATCTGGGCGTACTCCGCCATGCGACGATCCGGGTTCGCGCACCCCAACAAATTGGCCATTCACTGGACTGTGGGCAGCGCCGTCTATACCGCCTTCGGCGCCGGCCTGCTCGGGCTCGCCCACACCTGGCCGGCCGTCAACCGGTGGACTCACGGAACCCTGATCACCCCCATGCACGGGCACTCGGCGTTCTTCGGTGCCTACGTGATGATAGTCCTCGCGGTGATTACCTACGCACTGCCGCAATTCACCGCTCGTGGCGATGACGGCCGCGAGAGTAAGCTCGGCTACTGGGCCTTCTGGCTGCAGACCGGGGGGATGCTGGGAATGACGATGTCGTACGCCGCCGCGGGAATAGCGCAGACGTACCTCGAGCGCATCATGGGGCTCGGCTACCTCGAGACGCAGCTCAAGATCCAGGTGCACTTCCTCATGCTCATAGCTACCGCGAGCATCTTCTCCATTGGCGTGATCTGCTTCATCTGGGACTTCTTCCGCTCCGTTCCGGTGCGGATGCCGGTGCTCTCCGAACCCGAAGAGCCACCCGCGCTCCCGGCGGTCTGACCCTTCCATGACTGCACTCACCACCAACGCAGCGGAGCGCCGCCCGGAGCACATTGTTCCGCGCCACGACGGTGTGCGCTACCTCAGCGACGAACCGTACTACCTGCCGGTAGCGGATGAGGTAGTGATCTTCGAGGCAGCACACGCGCGCGGCCTCGCTGTAATGCTCAAGGGCCCCACCGGCTGCGGAAAGACGCGCTTCGTGGAGCACATGGCGTGGCGACTGGACAGGCCTCTGGTCACGGTAGCGTGTCACGACGACCTCTCGGCGAGTGATCTGACGGGACGCTACCTGGTGCGCGGCGGCGAGACGGCGTGGCAGGATGGACCGCTCACGGTGGCCGCGCGCATCGGTGCCATCTGCTACCTCGATGAGATAGTCGAAGCCAGGCAGGACACGGTCGTGGTCATCCACCCCCTCACCGACGACCGGCGCATCCTTCCCATCGAGAAGGCGGGCGAGTTGGTGGAGGCGGCACCTGGCTTCCAGCTGGTGGTTTCCTACAACCCCGGCTACCAACACGTGCTCAAGGATCTCAAGCCGAGCACGCGACAGCGCTTTGTAGGGCTCGACTTCGACTTCCCGCCGCCGGAGCTCGAGGCGCGGATCGTGGCGCACGAGGGTGGGGTGGACGAACCCATGGCTCGCGCGCTGGTAGCGCTCGGCGCTCGGATTCGCAATCTCCGCGACCGCGGTCTGGCCGAGGTGCCGAGTAGCCGGGTGCTGGTAGCGACGGCCCGCCTCATCGCGCGGGGCGTCGATGTGAAGGCAGCATGCCGCACCGCGCTCATCGCGCCACTGAGCGACGACCCGGAGCTCATCGCAGCGATGCGCGACATCGTGCTCGCGACGATGGTGTGATCACAGAGCTGCGCGCTTGACGAACGACTGCATTGCCTCAGCGTCCGCCCCATCCGGTGTTCGCCGTCAAGCGTGAAACTCATTAACGGTGTCTGGGGCGCGGAGTGACCGATGTCCGAACCGGAAGAAGTTCTCCTGGATGGCGCTCACTTCGCGAGTACGTTGGCGTCCTCGCTCTGGCGGCGCCATACCGCCGGGCCACCGCGCGTCGGACTCGTCGAGGTACGCCCGCGACTGGAGCTGATTCTCACGGCGCTGTATGGCGACGCTCCGCCGATCGTGGTGGCCGAGCCGCCTGCGCGTCCCTCGCTCTTCGGGCGGTTGGCGCGGCGCATCCCGCGGCACATGGTCGATCTGCGCGCGCTCGCGTCCACGGACGGCGTTCGTGTGCGCCTGCCGTCGTTGCTCGATGCCAGCGACGGAGTCGAGCAGGCGTTCGCGCGCTATCGCCTGCTCGCTGTGGAGCAGGTAGCGCGCGAGAGGCGCGGCACGGCTCGCTCGC
>DATCXG010000087.1:0-2444 GCA_036565945.1 Gemmatimonadaceae bacterium | reverse complement strand
CTGCCGATTCGCGCGCAGCGCCGACGAGCGTGCAGAGCGCCGAGCGCGCCCGAGTGAGCGGACCGGCGCTGGAGGAAGGCTCGAACAGGTTGATCTCCCGGCGCGCGCTCTGCACCGCACCGGAGAGTCTGTCCACCGCGGCGCGCTCGTCAACGCGCGCCACCAGCGAATCCAGCCGATTCCAGGTGGTGTCTATACCATCGAAAACCGAGCGTTCCTTGCTGGCATCACGGGGCGCACTCACTCTCGATGCCTCACGAGTGAGCGAGCCGGCCGTGGCCCCCAGGGGCCGCAGCCTGCCGAAGCCCTGCGACTTGTGCTGTGAGCGACTCAGCGCCGCGAGCTCGGCGTACGACTCGCCCAGGAGCGGGTCGTACTCGCCGGCGTTGTAGCTGAAGGTGGCACCTTCGCCGCCCCAGTACGAGCGCGTGCGGTAGAACTTGAGCGGAGTCCAGGGACCGAGTCCCGCGGTCGCACGGCGCGGAAAGCGTACCGTATCCATGGCCGCATCGTACGCCTCGCGCGCGACGATCCCCGCCACCTGGTGCTGGCCATGCCCGTCGCGCGGCGTGCCGGAGAATACCGAGATGATGACGTGCGGCCGGAAGGCGCGCACCACTGTCACCACATCCTGCAGCACTGAATCGTGCGGCCAGTGCTCGAAGCTCTCCGCGGCGCTCTTGGAGAAGCCGAAATCGTAGGCGCGAGTGAAATACTGATGCGCCCCGTCCAGGCGCCGTGCCGCCAGCAGCTCCTCAGTGCGGATGACCCCGAGCGCTTCGCCCAGCTCGTTGCCGATCAGATTCTGCCCACCGTCGCCACGCGTGAGTGAGAGATAGGCCACGTCCGCGTGCCGCCCGCCCGCGAGCCAGGTGATCAGCCGGGTGTCCTCGTCATCGGGATGCGCCCCTATCAGCAGCACCCGCACCGACACCCCCAGCCCTTCGACAAGCTCCCCCAGCGCCGCCGCCCCACCGCCACGCCCGCTGCTCCCACCCAACGCCTGCGCCACCCCGGTGTTCGGGATCGCAAGAGACCATGCGAGGAGAATGCCGAGTGAGTAGCGGAGATAGGACATGGGCGAGACGACTGGGTTCAGGGTTGACTACGGGGTTCAGGGTTCAGGGTGCAGGGTTCAGGAACCACCTCGGGGTAGAGAGCTCGATGCTATGAGCCGTTCCCTGAACCCTGCACCCTGAACCCTGAACCCCGTAGTTCCCCCTCAACTCACCGCCGCCACCTCGAGGGACAATGCCTCGGCCACGATGGCGGCTTGCTGCTCGCTGTGCGCCGAAGCGTAGCCCTCAGCGGGGCTGGCGCGCTCCGGTCTACCAATGTACCGGAGGGGCACCGTGTTCCCCACCGCCGCATGGAGCCGCGGGGCCACAAAAGTCCAGGCGCCCATGTTCTTCGGCTCCTCCTGGACCCATGCCACCTCTTCCACATTGGGGTAACGCTCGAGAATGCTCGCGATCGCCTCGTGGGGCCAGGGATAGAGATCCTCCACGCGCACCAGCGCCACCTGCGAAGAGCGCTCGGCCGCGGCGAGATCGTAGTAGATCTTCCCGCTGCAGAACACCAGGCGCCGAACCTCATCGGGCACTACCACATCCGAAGGATCGTCGATCACCGCGCGGAACGACCCGGAAGTAAGGTCCGCCAGTCGCGACGCGGCCAAGGGGAGTCGGAGCAGACTCTTGGGCTGCATGAGTACCAGCGGGCGCCGCTCGGCAAGTAACGCCTGACGCCGCAGGATGTGAAAGTACTGCGCCGGCGTGGTTGGGTTGGCCACGCGGAGATTGTGTTCGGCCGCGAGCTGGAGGAAGCGCTCGAGCCGCGCGCTGGAGTGTTCGGGTCCCTGCCCCTCGTAGCCATGCGGCATGAGGAGGACAACGCCCGAGTTCTGCCCCCACTTGGCGCGGTCGGAGACGATGAACTGATCGATGATCGGCTGCGCAACGTTAGCAAAGTCGCCGAACTGCGCCTCCCACAGCACCAGCGTGTCCGAGGATGCCACACTGTAGCCGTACTCGAAGCCGAGTACTGCAGTCTCGGAGAGCGGCGAGTTGTAGATCTCGAACGCTGCCCCTGAATCAGAGACGTGCTGCAACGGAGTGAAGCTCTGCCCACTCCGATGATCGTGCAGCACCGCCTGGCGATGCGAGAACGTGCCGCGCGCCGCATCCTGCCCACTCATGCGTACCGAGATCCCGCTCGCGAGCAGAGAACCAAAGGCCAGCGACTCCGCGTGCCCCCAATCAATGCCGCCGGCATCGCCCATCGCCGTGAGGCGACGCTCGAGCTGGCGCGTCAGCTTGGGGAGCGGCTCGAAGTCGGCCGGCCAGGCGAGCAGGCGCTCGTTGAGCGCCAATAGCTCATCGGCCGGCACCGCGGTATCGACACCCAGCCGCCCATCGGGGCTTCTCTGGTTTCCGGGTAGGTGC
>DATCXG010000065.1:0-2647 GCA_036565945.1 Gemmatimonadaceae bacterium | reverse complement strand
GTGCCCAAGCCGATGCTCCCCGTGGGCGATCGCCCGTTGCTGGAGCGGACCATCGACCGGCTGCGCGACGCCGGCATCCAGCGGGTGGCGATCAGCACCCACCATCTGGCCAACCGCATCATCGATCACTTCGGTGACGGTGCGGCTCACGGCGTGGAGATGGGCTACATCTCCGAGGACCAGCCCCTCGGTACCGCGGGCGCTCTCCGCCTGCTGGGCGACGTTCACGATCCGATGGTGGTGATCAACGGCGATGTGCTCACGGGCGTGGATTTCCGCGGCATGCTCGCGTATCACCGGGAGCACGATGCCGCCCTGACCGTGGGGGTGCGGCGGTGCGAGATGCAGATCCCTTACGGCGTTCTGGAGTGCGATGGTCCGCTGATCCGTGGCGTGCGCGAGAAGCCGCGCCAGAGTTTTCTCATCAACGCCGGCGTCTATCTGCTCGAACCGACGGTGCTCGCCACCATCCCCGCGGGCCGTCGCTTCGATATGACCGACCTCATCGCGGCGTTGATAGCCGATGGGGAGCGCGTGGTCAGCTTCCCGATAATGGAGTACTGGCTCGACATCGGCCAACCGTCCGACTACGAGCAGGCACAGGTGGACATCAGAATGGCGAGGCTCGAGAGATGAACGTACTGGTTACCGGCGGCGCCGGATATGTGGGATCCACGCTGGTTCCGCTGCTTCTGGGTAAGGGGCACAACGTGCGCGTCCTGGACTCACTGCTGCACGGCGGCGACACGCTGCTCGGGTCGTGGGCGCACCCGTGCTTCGATTTCGTGAACGGCGATGTGCGCGACGCGTCGGCCGTGCGGACTGCGCTCGAGGGCATCGAGGCGGTGGTACACCTCGCGGCGATCGTGGGCGATCCGGCGTGCGCGCGCTCGCCCGAGGATGCGCGTGCGATCAACCAGGATGGTTCGTTGGGTATCATAGACGCGGCGAAGAGGGCCGGCGCCTCACGCTTCATCTTCGCCTCGACGTGCAGCAACTACGGCAAGATGAAGGACCCCAACGGTTACGTGGATGAGACCTCGGAGCTCTCGCCGGTATCGCTCTACGCCGAGACCAAGGTTGCCGTGGAGCGGGCGCTACTGGAAGCGGGCGCCGGCGACGGGTTCTCCGGGACCCCGCTGCGCTTCGCCACCGTGTTCGGCGTCTCGCCGCGCATGAGGTTCGACCTCACGGTGAACGAGTTCACCATGGAGATGATCACCAAGGGGAAGCTCGTGGTGTTCGGCGAGCAGTTCTGGCGGCCGTACGTGCACGTGGCCGACGCCGGGCGCGCCATAGCGCTGGTGCTCGAGTCGCCGACCGAGGTCGTTCGCGGCCAGGTGTTCAACGTTGGCTCCACCACGCAGAACTACCAGAAGCAGCAGCTGGTGGATCTCATCCAGCCGTACGCGCCCCACGCTGAGGTGGAGTACGTGCACAAGGCTGAGGACCCGCGCGACTATCGCGTGTCGTTCGCGCGGATCAACGACAAGCTGGGCTTCCAGACCACGCGCGGTGTGGACGATGGGATTCGCGAGGTGGCGGGCCTGGTGCGTTCCGGCGTGATCAAGGACTTTGGCGATGCGAGGTTCCGGAATTGAGCTCCGTCGGTACCACTGCGCCAATCGCGCCCGGCGCGCCGGCGGCCGCCGGCTTCGTCCCGCTCTGCGTTCCCGAGTTGCGCGGGAACGAGTGGAAGTACGTGAAGGATTGCCTCGACACCAACTGGGTGTCGTCGGTGGGCGCGTACGTGGATCGCTTCGAGCGGGCCATGGCCGACCGCGTGGGTGTGGCGCACGCCGTGGCCACGGTCAACGGCACCTCCGCGCTCCACATATCGCTGGAGCTCGCGGGCGTGCGAGTCGATGATGAGGTGCTGGTATCGACGCTCACCTTCATCGCTCCGGCCAACGCCATCCGCTACGTGGGTGCGCACCCGGTGTTCATCGACGCCGAGCCGGAGTACTGGCAGATGGACCCCAGGGCTGTGGCGCGCTTCCTCGAGGGGGAGTGCGAGCTACGCGATGGCGAGCTGCGCAACCGCGCCACCGGCCGCCGGGTGAGCGCCATCGTGCCGGTTCACATCCTGGGGCACCCGGTAGACATGGAACCGGTGCTCGAGCTGGCACGGCGCTACGGGCTGAAGGTGATCGAGGATGCCACCGAGAGTCTGGGTGCCCAGTGGCGCGGCCGCCCCGTGGGACAGCTCGGCGACATCGCCTGCTTCAGCTTCAATGGCAACAAGCTGATCACCACCGGCGGCGGTGGCATGATCGTCACCAACGATGAAGCGCTCGCGAAACGCGCGCGGCATCTCACCACGCAGGCCAAGGACGATCCGATAGAGTACGTGCACTCGGAGGTGGGCTACAACTACCGGCTCACCAACGTCCTCGCCGCCATGGGCGTGGCGCAGATGGAAGTGCTCGGCGAGTACGTCGAGGCCAAGCGGGCCATCGCCGCGCGCTACGCCGAGGGTCTGCGCGATGTGCCGGGAATCACCCTCATGCGCGAGGCGCCGTGGGCGCGGAGCGTGTTCTGGCTGTACACCGTGCTGGTGGATGAGCAGGCGTTCGGCATGGGTTCGCGCGCGCTGCTGCGAGCGCTGTCGGATCGGAAGATCCAGACGCGACCGTTGTGGCAGCCG
>DATCXG010000064.1:0-12161 GCA_036565945.1 Gemmatimonadaceae bacterium | reverse complement strand
GAGCCGGCTCGCACCAATACCGTGCCGCTGCTTGGCCAGTTCCACCGTCTGCGCGATGGCCGCGTAGGCCGGTACGCTCCCCATGTACAGGAGCTGGTAGACTCCGAGCCGGAGCAGATCGATGAGGTCGGGATCGAGGCGGGCCAGGCCGCCGCGCACGCGCTGGTCCAGATAGGCGTCTATGGCCGCGCGGCCGCGAAGCATACCGTACACCAGTTCCTGCATCCACCGGCGGTCGCGAGCGTCGAGGCCGCTCGCGCGCGAGTCGAGAGCGCGATCCAGCAGATCGCCGTGCCGCAGGTCGGCACAAAGCTCCGCCGCGGCCCGACGCGCCTCAGTTACGCCGCCGGCTTCGGCGACCATGCGTGGCGCCCGCGACCGCTGGTCGTTCACCCCAACATCCCGCTGGTGGGCGATGACGGAACAGCTACCTCCCGGCGAGGCATACGGCCAGCCAGGTAAGCGAGCCTCCCGGCCTCCATGGCCAGCCGCATTGCGCGCGCCATACTCACCGGGTCGTGCGCGGCGGCGATGGCGGTGTTCATCAGGATGCCGTCGACACCTTGCTCCATGGTGATGCACGCGTCGGACGCCGTGCCCACGCCAGCGTCGACTATCACGGGCACCGAAAGCCGGCTCTTGATGGTACGGATGGAGAATGGGTTGAGAAGCCCGAGTCCGGAACCGATGGGCGAGGCGAGCGGCATCACGGCCGCGGCGCCGGCATCTTCGAGGCGGAGCGCGGTGATGAGATCATCGTTGGTGTATGCCATCACCTGAAACCCTTCAGATGCCAGGGTGCGGGTGGCTTCGAGCAGGCCAGCCGTATCGGGGAGCAGGGTTTGCTGGTCGCCGATCACCTCGAGCTTGATCCACTCGTTGAAGCCCGCCGCACGTGCCAGGCGAGCGTAGCGTATCGCGTCCTCGGCCGTGTAGCAGCCCGCGGTGTTCGCCAGGAGAAAGAAGCGCGCTGGATCGAGATGATAGAGGATGCCTTCCTCGTGGGCGCGGTCCAGGTCGACACGACGTACCGACACGGTCACCATCTCCGCGCCCGCTGCCTCGATCGCTCGTACCATCACTTCATTCGACTTGTACTTACCAGTGCCTATCAGCAACCGCGAGCTGAACTTCCGGCCCCCGACCACCAGGGGATTATCGCTCGCGGGGAGCGGCGGCGCCGCAGTCTCAGCTACATCAGCAATAGCAGTCATTTCACCCTCCACCCACGAAATGCACGATCTCGATGTTGTCGCCTGTCGCCAGCTGGAGCGAGTCGTACGCAGATCGGTCGCGCAACACTTCGCCGTTGTACTCGATCACCACGGTGTGCGGGTCGAGCTCGAGTGAGCGCAGAAGGTCCCCCAGGCTCGAGCCGTGGGCGACTGGCCGGGCATCGCCGTTCACCACTGGAGTGATGTCTTCGCTGCTAAGGATCGAGCGCTGACTCATAGGCAGAAACATAGTCGGTCGCGGCGCGTTCGGCATCGTTCGCGCTCCAGATTCCGCGAATGAAGGCGACGCCGTAGGCACCCGCGGCGCGGAGCGCCGGAAGGTGTTCGGCGCGGATCCCCCCGATCGCTATGCACGGTATGGACGTGGCGGCTGCGACCTCGCGTACCAGGGACTCGCCGCCACCGGGAACACCGGGGTGGGAGGCGGTCTCGTACACGTGGCCCGCCACCACCCAATCGGCACCCGCCGCGGCTGCCGCCACGGCCTCCACCACCGAGTGCACGCTCGCGCCCAGTGGCAGATCCCTGGCCACGATCCGAGCCTCCGCGGGTGTGAGCGAGCGGGAGGTGAGCTGAGCGCCTCGCGCGCCGGTGGCGAGTGCTATGTCCACTCGTTCGTTCACCACCACCCAGCAGCCCGTGCTCTCCTGGGCCTCGAGGAGCGCGACCGCGAGGTCGTGCATCAGTGACGCCGTCACCAGCCGCGCTCTCAGGTGAAGCGCTCCTCTCTCGCCGAGGACGCCCATCACTCGCCGCGCCAGCTCCAGGAACCCCGGTCGGGAGAGAATGGCGTCTGTGGTGACGGCGTGCAGGGCGGGGAACATGGGAACTACGGGGTTCAGGGGCAGGGTTCAGGAGGTGAGGGAACTGACAGGGGGCAGGAGCTGCCTCGGTGTAGAGATCCCTACCGCGAGGTAGTTCCTGCCCCCTGAACCCTGAACCCTGAACCCCGCAGTCACCCCCGTAGTCCTCATTGAAACCTGTCCCCCACCTTCACCCCTCTTCCCCTCTCCCAGTCCTGCACTTTGAGGCGCTGGCGGCCGGAGGGCTGGGCGTAGGAGAGGCGGATGGCGCCGTCGCCGCAGGCGATGAGCATTCCGCGCTCGTCGATCGAGAGCACCTCGCCCGCCCTGGCGCCTCCCTCGTCGCCCGCCTCCTCGGTCTCGATGGCGCCGAAGAGCTTGATTTCCTTGCCGTCGAGAGTGGTGAAGGCACCGGGCTTGGGATCGAAGGCGCGAACTGACCGCGCCACCACGCCACACCCCTCCTCCCACGCGATGCGCGTCATGTCGCGGTGGATCTTAGCGGCATAAGTGGCATGCTTCTCATCCTGCTCGCGCTCGCTGGCCTGACCCAGGGTGAGCAGCGTGAGGGCCTCGATGAGTGCGAGCGCGCCGAGCTCCGAGAGACGGAGCTCCAGCTCTCCGTAGGTCTCGTCAACCGCTATCGGTGTGCGGGCCTGCAGCACGATCGGGCCTGCGTCGAGAGCGGGGACCATCCGCATTATGGTGACCCCTGTCTCTACCAGGCCCTGCCGGATCGCCGTCTGGATGGGCGACGCGCCGCGCAGCTTGGGGAGGAGCGAAGCGTGCACGTTGAGCGTACCCATGAGCGGCAGCTCGATTGTCTGTCGGGTCAGGATGTGCCCATACGAGACCACCACGGAGATGTCCGGCTCGAGCGCGGCGATCTCCGCCATGAACTCATCCCCGCGCGGCCGCTCGGGCTGGAGAGTGCGTATCCCCTCCGCTTCCGCGCATTCCTTCACTGGGGGAGGTACCAGCTTCGAACGCGAGCGCCCCACGGGACGGTCGGGTTGAGTGATGACACCAACCACGTCGAACCCCTCGCCCACCAACGCCCTCAGCGATGGGAGCGAGAACGACGACGTCCCCCAGAAGAGAACGCGCACTACGGCTCCGAGTTACGACCGTGGCCCCGCCCCGCGCCCTCCGGTACCACTTTGCGCGTGAGCGACTTCTCTCCCTTGCGAAGCTTATCCCATTTGGCGAGCGCCGCGCGTCGCTTCACGAAGCTCAGGTAGTCGATGAAGAGCCGTCCGTGCAGGTGATCGATCTCGTGCTGGAAGCAGCGGGCAAGGTACTCGTCGGCATCGATCTCGAAGGGCTTCCCGTCACGGTCGAGGGCGCGCACGACGACGCGCCTGGCCCGCTCGACGTCGACGTAGATATCGGGAACCGACAGGCAGCCCTCCTCGCCCCGCTGCTTGCCCTCTACCAGGACGATCTCCGGGTTGATCAGCACGAGCGGGTGGTCGTCGACGTCGACCACGGCGATCCGCTCGCTCCGACCCACCTGGGGAGCAGCGAGCCCCACGCCGTTGGCGGCATACATGGTCTCGAAGAGGTCGTCCACCAGCGTGCGGATCTCATCCGTGATCTCTTCGATCGGCTTTGTTTCCTGGCGCAGTATCGGCGCGCCGAGTACGTAGATGTCCAGCAGGCTCACGTGGCGGAACCTCCTCCTGCGGTGCTGTTGACGACGCGGGCGATGCGTCCGCGTTCGACCACGATCCGCGACTCGCCCGACTTGATGGTGATCCGGTCCTCCATGGTGATGACGGGCGCGCCGTCCTTCAGTGATTCCTTGATATGGATGACCTCGGCCACTATGCCGCCCGCGGTCACTATCTCATCACCCTTCTTGAGCTCGCGAAGGCTCTGCTGGTGCAACTTCCGCTGCTTCTGCTGCGGGCGCATCACCAGAAAATAAAAGATGGCGAAGATCGCGCCGATCTGAAGCAGAAAGGGCGTGAAGGATCCGCCGCCGCTTGGCGCCTGGGCCGCGACTATCAGCGAGAGCGAAGCGTAGGAAGCGATCATGTGAGCGATTCGGGTCGGGAGTGGTAGCGGTCGAGCCAATCGCGGCTCCACGCGCTGAAGGTCCCCCCTGCGATGGCGCTGCTGGCATCACGCATGAGGGATATCATGAAATGTACATTGTGCAGCGAAAGAAGTCTCAGTCCCAACGACTCCGAAGCCACGAAGAGGTGGCGGATGTAGGCGCGGCTGAAGCGACGGCAGGTGGAGCAGTCGCACGCCTCGTCGAGTGGGCCTGGATCTGTTCGGAGGCTGGCGTTGCGAACGTTGACGCGGCCCGCGCTTGTGAACGCCGTACCGTTGCGCCCCATGCGCGTGGGCGCCACGCAGTCGAACAGGTCTACCCCGCGCCGTACCCCTTCAATGAGGTCCTCCGGGAAGCCCACGCCCATGAGGTAGCGCGGGTGCGATATCGGCAGGATATCGTTGGTCACGTCGAGCATGGCGTACATGTCGGGCTTCGCCTCACCCACGGAGAGCCCGCCGATGGCGTAGCCCGGCCAGTCGCCCATGTTCATGATCTCACGCGCCGCTTCCCGCCGCAGCTCCGCGTGGATGCCACCCTGGACGATGGGGAAGAGTGCCTGTGTGGGCCCGGGGCCAACTTTTCGCGCCCTTGAGAGCCACCTCAGACTGCGCTCGCTCGCGTCACGGGCGGTGGAGTAGTCGGCCTGGCCAGGGATCACATGGTCGAGCGGCATGATCACGTCCGCGCCGAGGGCGCGCTCGATGGCCATCACCCGCTCGGGCGTGAAGAAGCGGCGGGATCCGTCTATGTGGCTACGGAACTCCACCCCCTCTTCTGTCACCCGGCGCAGTGTTTCCAGCGAGAAGACCTGGAATCCGCCCGAGTCGGTGAGGATGGGACCATCCCACGCCATGAAGCGGTGCAGTCCGCCCATCTCACGCACCACGTCCTCGCCGGGCCGCAGGTGCAGGTGGTAGGTATTGGCGAGTATCATGCCCGCGCCCACCTCGTGCAGGTCGCGCGGGTCGAGCGCTTTCACCGTGGCCAGCGTGCCGACGGCCATGAATGCCGGCGTCTGGACCTTGCCATGGGGGGTAGTGAAAACGCCGGTGCGTGCGGCACCGGCGGTCGCGTGAATCTCGAAGCAGAAGTGCTGCTGGATCATGCTCGCCCTGGCTGGAGCCGCAAAGCGATCGTCCCCGCGTCGGGGGCGCACGAATAGGCGACGATCAGCCGACGCCGTTCGAGCGGCGCGGGCGGGATGGGCTCCGCCGTAGTCGATCTGGTCGCGACGGGACGCGGCTGTGATGATGGCGCCGGCTGCACGTCCGGCACGTCGAGACGGAGCTGTGCAGCGAGCGCGCCGAGCACGTCGTCGAGCACCTGATCGCCCGATCCGTGCTCGATCTGCGCGCGCTGGACGGCCCCGGACGAGTCTATGTCGAGCGCGATGTCGGCGGTCGCGAACACGGAGTTGTTGCCGTGCACCACGCGCGGACACTCGATGGGCAGCATCATGTTGGCGCGCGCACGCATCTCGTCCAGTCCGATGCGCGTCTCCGCAGCGGCGGGCGTATAGAACCGCGTTGTTTTCAGCACGCAGCCCGTGGAGATCAACACCAGCGTCGTGGCACTAAACGATAGCCATCGCGTCGCCGTACGAGTAGAACCGGTATCCCTCATCGATCGCCTCCCGGTATGCACGCATCGTGAGGTCGTAGCCGGCGAAGGCGGCGACGAGCATGACGAGTGTAGAACGGGGAAGATGAAAATTAGTGATCAGTTTGTCTACGGCTCGGAACTGATATGGCGGTCGGATGAAGATTCGTGTTTCGGCTGACGAGGGCACGAATGTCCCGTCGTCGAGCACGGCGCTCTCGAGCGAGCGTGTGCTGGTGGTGCCCACGGCCCATATGCTGCCGCCGTGCTCGCGCGTCTGGTTAAGCGCCGCGGCCGATTCATCCGAGATGGAGTACCACTCCTCGTGCATGACATGCAGTGCGGGATCTTCCACCTCCACCGGCTTGAAGGTCCCGGCGCCCACGTGCAGTACGAGATCTACTCGTTGCGCGCCCCGCTGCGCGATGCTGGCGAGGAGCTCGGGTGTGAAGTGCAGGCCGGCCGTTGGAGCGGCTACCGATCCGGGCTCGCGCGCGTAGACGGTCTGGTAGCGCTCCGTATCGGCCTCGGTGTCGGCGCGGTGGATGTAGGGCGGGAGCGGCATATGCCCATACCGCTCGATCGCCGCCTCCACGTTGCCTTCGGCAGCACGTACGCGCACTATGCGCGTGCGTCGGTCGGTGATCTCCAGGATGTCCACGTCCACGCCGGGCACCACGTGCACCACACGCCCGGGGCGCAGTTTCCCACCGGGGCTCACCATGGCTTCGTAGCGGTCGTCGCCCAACGGGCGCAGGAGCAGCACCTCGGCGCGCGCGCCGGAATCGCGTGTTCCCAGAAGCCGTGCACGGCGCACCCTGGTAGTGTTCAGCACCAGGGCATCGCCAGGCGCGATCAGCTTGTCGACGGCGCTGAATACCGTGTGTGTGATGCGGCCCGTGGCGCGCTCCACCACCATGAGGCGGCTCTCATCGCGCCGCTCGAGCGGGTACTGGGCGATACGGCCTTCAGGAAGCTCGAAGTCGTAGTCCGCTGTGCGATTGCCCGGCGTCACTCGACTACCGTGATCGCGCTCTGTCCTTCCGTGCGTTGGCCGGTGGCACGGTCGGTGACTGCCACCTTCAGAGTGTATGGTCCGGGCGAGGCGCTCCCGATGTCGATGGTGACGTAGTCCACGGCCACGCGCCGCGCGGCCTGGCGCCTGGGGAAGGACAGCGTCACATCGTCGCTGCCGCCGCGCGAGATTCCCACGGCACCGGCCACGCCGTTCACGATTCTGGCCGCCAGAGCGCCGATCCCTCCGCCTCGCACGCGCTGGAGGGTGATCGTGACGTCGTACTCGTCGTTGCCGTCGCGTGGAGTGAGGCCGTACGTCTCCCAGAGCAGGCCGAATGGCTGCCCGCGCTTCACCAGGCCGAGGTTCGGGACGATCTCGAAATTCGACCAGCGATCGGCGGTACCGGGGCCAGGGGACACCTGGGCCGCCACCAGTAGATCGCTCATTCCGAATCCCCGGTCGGGGAGGATCTCTATGCGGCTGGCGCCGCGCGCGCCACGCATCGCATCTGGCTGCAGCGCCTCGACGCGGTAGAGGAAAGTGCCCGTGTGGACACGCGTGTTCCACGTACGGAGCTCGCCCGGTCGGGCGCTATTGAAGTCCAGCACCTCGCGCGCGGTATCGCGGAACACTGGCTCGGCGCGCCAGCTGTAGGCTCGGAAGTCGAGCTGCAGGGCTCCGCGGGCGAGGTCGATCCCACGTATCATGCTGGCCACCGGGACCCGCGCAGCCACGAACACATCTCCCGAGTCGGCTCCCGCACGGAAGCGTACGAGCTGCACGTCGATCGAGTCGACCAACTGATCCTCGCCGGCGTTGCGCCACACGACTGGTACCGTGTCGCGCAGCCGGCGTAGCTCTCTCTTGTCATCTGGTTCCAGTGGTGCAACGCCATAGGTAGGAAGCTGGCGGAAGAGGAATGATTCATCTGTATTGTACCACCAGAGCACCCGTATACGGTGCTCGGCATGGCGCAGCGGGTCGGGTGGAAATGAGATGATTGCCGGGGGAGGGCCGTAGCGCACGTAAACCTCGCCACGGTCGGTGTCGGAGCCGTGCAGCCCGAATTCCTCCACCGAGAAAAGCAGTTCCGCGAATACTACACGGCTCAGGAACTCGAGTCGATGCTCGTTGTCGTCCGTACTCCAGAGCGGGTCGGCCATCAGCCAGTACATGCGCTGCAGGTTCTCGCGCTCCGATTCGGGGAGCTGTGCCGCTCCGACAGAATCACGGGTTGTGAAGATGCGCGCAAGGCGGTCGTAGCGCTGGCGCTCGCGCTCGGGGAGCAGACGCAATGCGTGGCCGAACGCCGAGTCGGCCGCCACTTCATTATCCAGGCGATGCTCCGCGAGGCCGTTCGCGAGCCAGGCCCAGGCATCGTTGGAATCGCTGTCGAGACGTACGCGCGAGACGTGTTGAAGCTCCACCCACCGCTGACGATCAGCGAGCGTCATATAGGTGTGCCTCAGGGCAGCGCTGTTCGATGGGTCGGCGCGCAATGATCGCGCAAAGTGCTCCCACGCCCGCGTGTACTCGCGCTGCCCCGACCAGTCCTGTGACGCGGCGCGGATGGTCTGGTTGTCGATGAAGTACGCGATGGACCGCGGATCCTTGACGAAGGTGCGATCCTTTATGTTGTCGATGATGAAGCTGTAGATGTGCCGGTTGGCGCGGTCTTCGTACCGACGCCACCAGGTCATGCCGATCTCGTCTTCCGCGCGCGATGTCGTGATGGTGTCGTGGTCTTGTCGCGCGGCATCAAGCGCTTTCTCGAACAATTTCGTGGCGTTCGAGCGCGTTGACGCGGAGTTGGATGTGAGGTAGAAGCGCCCCAGATCCACCATGTAGCCCGCGCTGCCTGCCTCCTCAGTCGTGGCCGCGGCGCGGCGAAGCGACGACTCGGCCACGGCGAGCAGCGAGTCGTTGGCAGTACGCTTCATGAAACCCGTTCTCCCCTCGGCGCCAGAGAGCCCCCATGCGAGCATGCCGTGGGCGTGCCAGGCAGCCGTGCTCGCGTCCTGCGATTGCAGGAGAGAGTCGAGCGAGCGGAGCGCCTTCAGGGAATCGGCGCGGCTGGACAGGGTGCCCCGTGTGAGCACTGGCAGCGCCTGCGCACTCGCCAGGGACGGCACCATCGAGAGCGCGGGCACGAACACGAACACGACGAGTCGGCGGCGCATGCTGTATCCTATGCGAGAGACACCCGAATCTGTCAAGCTCAGAACAGGCTCGACTGACCACCTTGCTGTGGGGACGGCGTGTAGCCGAAGTGACGATATGCCTGCGGGGTTGCGAGACGGCCGCGGGGGGTGCGTTGGAGGAAGCCGTTCTGAACGAGGTAGGGCTCGTAAACCTCCTCGATCGTTCCGGCATCCTCGCCCACCGCGGCGGCTATCGTTGTGATCCCAACCGGGCCACCGTCGAATTTCTCTATGATCGTGCGGATCACGCGGGCGTCCATATCGTCGAGACCGAACTCGTCGACGTCGAGCATGACGAGCGCATCATCTGCCACTGGCTTGGTGATGCGGCCATCGGCCTTCACCTGCGCGAAGTCGCGAATCCGCCGTAGCAACCGGTTCGCCACTCGCGGCGTGCCGCGCGAACGGCGGGCGATCTCGAGCGCGCCGGCACCGTCGATCGCCACGCCGATCACCTCGGCCGAGCGCGCCACGATCTGCTCCAGATCCTCCACCGGGTAGTAATTCAGCCGCTCGATTATACCGAAGCGAGCCCGCATCGGAGGCGTCAGCATCCCGAAGCGCGTGGTGGCTCCCACGAGCGTGAAGCGCTCGATGGGCATTGTGATCGTCTGCGCCTTGGGCCCCTCGGACAGCCGGATATCTATGCGAAAATCCTCCATGGCCGGATAGAGGAATTCCTCGATTATCGGGCGCAGGCGGTGGATCTCGTCGATGAAGAGGATGTCTCCCTCGCGCATGTTGGTGAGGGTGCCCACGAGGTCGCCCGGCTTCTCCAGCGCCGGGCCCGAGGTGGTGCGGATGTTGACTCCCAGCTCCCGCGCTATGAGCTCGGCGAGTGTCGTCTTGCCGAGCCCTGGCGGGCCGTAGAAAAGCGTATGGTCGAGTGGCTCGTGTCGCTCGAGCGCGGCATCCACGTAGATCCGAAGACTCTCCTTCGCCTTCCGCTGGCCAATGAATTCGGCCAGCCGTTGTGGGCGAAGCGAGAGCTCGACGACGGATTCGTCGGGGATGACTTCAGGGGTGGTGATCTCGGCGCGGGACATGGCTACACACTATCTGCTGTTCGGGATATATCCAGGGAGCCTGGTCTGCCGGGAAAATATACACCGAATACATACCGAAATCAGAATTGCTGCCACGCCGGCCCGCTCGCGAATGAGGCCGCTTGCCCGACCGGCGTGACAGCGCTTACCAGGCGATCCCGTAGTCCTCGCCGAAGTTGCTCGACGCACCCCAGAATGTGCCGTGAGCGCGGTCGAACAGGATCGCGTTGATGGGGCCCGACGTCAGCTTCTCGACGTCCAGGGTGTATCCCATCCCCTCGAGTTGCTGACGTACCGAATCGGGGGTGGAGGATGCGACCAGGAGTCGGCCAGGGCGTATCTCGTGCACGCCGAAGGAGGACCGCATCTGGAAGCTGTTGATGTTCGCCGCCTCCGCCGCCTGCTGCGGCGTCATCTTCCATTCGACGATGTTGAGGAAGAATTGCAGGAGATTCTGGTCCTGCGAGTCGCCGCCCTGCACCGCGAAGGCCAGGAAGGGGAGGCCGTCCTTGAGCGCGAGTGTCGGCGTGAGGGTGACGCGGGGGCGCTTGCCCGGCTCGATCACGTTGAACGGACCGTCGCTCGAATCAGTCACGAAGCTCTGGGCCCGCTGGCTCAGCCCGACGCCGGTATTCCCCGCGATCACCGCCGGCACCCACCCGCCGCTCGGCGTCACGGAAACAACCCATCCCTCCTCGTCGGCTGCCTCGATTGAAGTGGTGCCGCGGTAGAACTGATCCATGAAGGCCGAATCAGAGGTGGCGCTGGGGGATACGGCTGCAACATGTGTCGAGCCATCCTCAGTGTTTCGCGATGCTCCCTGGGGCACGACTCTGTCCTGCTGGCCGCTCGGCCGCAGCGTGTCAGGCGCCGGGACCACCGTCCAGCGGGCGAGGAGGTCCGCGAATGGATTCTTCACCTTCTCATATTTATACGGATCGCCGGGCTTCACATTGGGGTCGTTGCGTTTCCAGTCGATCGTCGCGAAGCGCGACCTGGCGTATTCCTTGGAGAGAAGCCCTCGTGTCGGCTCCGCCGGTGGGAAGTACGGATCGCCGTAGTAGAAGTCGCGATCCGCGTACGCGAGGTTCATGGCCTGGTAGAGAGTGTGGATGTACTTCGCCGAGTTGTAGCCCATCGGCTGCAGATCCACGTTCTCGAGGATGTTCAGCGCCTGGAGCATCACTGGTCCCTGCTGCCAGAAGGGGAGCTTGTAGACGGTGATCCCCTTGTACTCGGTGCTCACCGGCTCCTCGATGTGGACTTTCCAGTTCGCGAGATCGGCCATCGTGAACAGTCCACCCTGCTCTCGCACGCCGCGCACGAGCTCGCGCGCGATGTCGCCGGTGTAGAAGCGATCGTAGGCGGCCTGGATCGCCTCCTTCCGGCTCTTTCCGGCGGATAGCGCCTGCTGCTCCGCATCCACCAGCTTGCGCAGCGTGGCTGCCAGATCCTTCTGAACGAAAACCTCTCCGGGATGCGGCGCCTCGCGCTCCTCGCCGAGGTGCGGTAGGTAGACGGCACGCGAGTACTTCCACTGCTTGATGCGCTCCTTCTCGCGCTCCATCGAGTTCGCCGTCTGGGCTTCGATCGCGTAACCGTCGGCCATCTCGATCGCCGGTGCGAGTACTTCCTTCAGGGAGAGCGTTCCATACTCGGCGAGCATCACCATCAAGCCCCCCGGAGTCCCCGGTGTCACGGCCGCCAGTGGTCCGTACTCCGGCGGGTAGCGGTATCCCTTCGATCTGTAGAATTCCGCGGTCGCGCCGGTCGGGGCAGCGCCGAGCGCGTTGATGCCGATGACTTTCTTGGTGTGTGGGTTGTAGATGAGTGCCTGCGTCTCCCCGCCCCACGAGAGCACATCCCACATCGTGGTACCGGCAGCGAGCATGGCGCATGCGGCGTCCACCGCGTTGCCGCCCTTCTGGAACATCATGGCGCCCGCTTCGGCGCTGAGTGGCTTGCCGGTGATCGCGAGCCAGTGGCGCGCGTGGAGTGGCGGCTTGTTGGTCTTCTGCGCGGCGAGGGAGACGGCGGTGCCGCACAGGGCGGCGACCGCGGCGAGAGTGCGTAGGAGCATCGGCGAGATCCCGCGGGGGTTACATGGGATGGCAGTCCGTAAATCGGAATGCGAAGGCATGGGCAGTCCGAATGGGACGGCATGTGGCTGCTAGAGGTAGCGTGCTCGTACGCA
>DATCXG010000042.1:0-5971 GCA_036565945.1 Gemmatimonadaceae bacterium | reverse complement strand
TCTGATAACCGACGACCGGATCGTAGAGCCGGGCGGCAGCGAAGGTCGCCGGCTGCTGTCCCGCCGCGCCCCATGCCGAGCGGAGACGGAATTCATTGATGAAATCGATGTTCCAGAAGGGCTCCTCGTGGAGCACCCAGGTGGCGCTGAGCTTCGGGTAGTAGGCGGCCTTGAATGACTCGCCGAAGGCGCTGTTGGCGTCGGCGCGAATGGCGCCAGTGACGAAGACGCGGTTGCGCCAGCCCACCTGCTGCTGGAAGTAGACGCCGGCGGTGATGTTCTCCACGAAGTCCTCGCCGCCGTCACGTACCGCGCCGCCAGATACCGTCGTGATGGGCACGGCCGGGAACTCCTGGCCGATGGAGTTGATGAACGACGACGTGCTCTTGTAGTACTGGAAGCCCACGGATGGCGTGAGAACGTAGTCGCTCACGTCGAAGTTCGCGCTACTCGAGTAGTCGAGCGTGACGAACCGGCGCTCGCCGCGGCTCACCGCCTTGCTGCCCAGTCCGAGCGAGCCGTAGAAGTGATCGGCGCCCTCGGGCTGCTGCGGATATAGCGTGGAGCTCACCTCGGAGTTCATGTCGAGGCCGGCCACCAGGCGGTGGGTCATCCAGCTGAACGGCTGGTAGCGGAGCTCGATGTTCGACGTGGTGCGGTCGTTGTCGGAGCGACTCTCCACCTCGCCCCACTCCTCCGGCGGAGCGTCGGTCCAGCCACGGCGCCCGTCGGTCAGGAAGCGGGGGTTGGACCAGATCAGGTTGCTGAAGGGGTCGGTTCCGATGGAGCCCTGCGCGAGCCGGGTCTGTCCCTCGATGTAAGAGCTACCTACGGTGACCTTCACCTGGTCGGAGAGGGCCAGCTCCATGTTCGCACGAAGGCCGGTCTTCTTGTCCCAGTTCCAGTCCACCACACCGGTGTCATCGTTCCTCGACGCCGAGGCGAAGTAGCGCACCGCGTCGGTACCGCCCCTGATGCTGGCGTTGTAGCTCTGGAGCATGCCATTGCCGAAGATCGCGCCGGTCCCGTTGTCCCGCTCATTCTCGTAGACGTTGAAGCCGATCACCTGGCCGGGGTTGTCCGGATCGGGCATGTAGCGCATACCGGCACGGCCTTCCGGATTCCAGAGCCAGTCGTAGCCGTGCCGGATGGTCACGTCGAACTGCGGACGGCCGGACTGGCCACGCTTGGTGATGATCTGGATGACGCCGTTGGATGCCTCCGTGCCGTAGAGCGTGGCGGCGGCCGGGCCCTTGATGATCTCGATGCTCTCGATGTCGGCCGGGTTGATGTCGTTCAGCCGGCTGACATTGGCACCACCGCGCTGACTGGGCCCGCGATGCGCGTCGCTGTCCATGCGCACGCCATCTATGTAGATGATCGGTTCGTTGGTGAGCGAGAGGCTGCTGCTGCCGCGGATGCGGACCGCCGAGCCGGTACCCACCTGTCCGGTGCCGGGGAGCATCATGACGCCCGCCGTGCGTTGGCCGAGCAACTGGTCGACGTTGCTGATCGGGGCCCTGGCGAGCACCGAGTCCGCGCTCACGCTGGCGACGACGTTACCGATCGCCCGGCGCTGGGTGCCACCGGCGGTTCCCGTCACCACCACCTCGTCGAGCGAGATGGAGACGGCGGTGATGGCGAAGTCCACGGTCACGTCGGCTCCGGCAACGGTCACCGAGCGCTGCTCGGGCGTGAAGCCGAGCCGCTGGGTACGCAGGCGATGCGTGCCATCGGGGACGTTGGTGATGGTGTAGCGTCCATCCTCGCGCGACATCGCGCCGAGCCTCGTGCCGACAACGAGGACCTGAACTCCGGCGACGGGCTGGCCGCTGGCCGCGTTGGTCACCTGGCCGCTGATCTGGCCGGCGAGGACGGGCTGCACCATCGCCGCCCCACCGTCCGGCCCCATGGCGAGGAGCGACACTGGCGCCGGCGCCTTCTGCCGAGCCTGCGACGGCGGGGCGATCAGCACCAGGTCGCCGTCCAGCACCGTGCTCACCAGCGGGAGGCCGGCCAGCATGACGGAGAGCGCGCGCCCTACCGTCATGTCAGCGCAGTCGCAGCTGACCCTGCGCTCCGACGGGACGAAGTCGGGGCTGAAAGCCAGCGAGACGCCCGAGCGGGCGTGGAGGAGCTCCAGTCCATCAGCGAGGGAAACATCCTCGGCTGTGAACCTGGCCGGGCGGTCCAGTGGGCTCACGACAACCGGTGCGCTGGCGCGCTCCGTCGACGTTCTGGCGCCGGCGAAGGTTATGACGCGCTGCGCAACCGCCTCCGTAGCCGGCACCGCACTGGCCAGAGCAACGAGCAGTAACAGACTTCGCGACATCGGTGTAACCTCCTTGCCTCACATGAAGGGACCTGACTCGGATGCCAGGGCGGAATACGGTGGTCTACGGCTCGATGCTGGCGACGTTATCGCGAAGGGTGCAGTGTGCATCCACCGCTCTGCAGATCGCGAACAGGATCTGGTCGAAGTTCTGGTTGGTGAACCACGCGGTGACCGTGCGCGAGGCGATCGTGCTGTCGGGGAGGAGGACCCGCACGTCGTAGCGGCGCTCGAGCTCGCGCGCTACCTGATGCAGTGGCGTGTTCTGGAAGACGATGAAGCCGGCCGCCCAGGAGAGCAGCGAGTCCACTTTCACGGCTCTCTCCACCACCGGCGCGCGGCCGTTGCGCACGTGGGCAATCTGGCCGGCGAGGACGAGCTGTCGGTGCTCCCCACTGATCAGCGCGACCTTCCCCTCGGTGACGACCAGCCGGAGCTCGTCGCCAACCACTCGCAGGTCGAAGCGCGTCCCCAGCACCTCGACGCTGCCGGCCCGCGTTCTCACGGCGAACGGGCGGGCGCTGTCCTTCGCGACGGCGAAGAACGCCTCGCCATCCAGCCACACCTCGCGGCGGTGCGTCACCGGCGCGACACGCAGCCGGCTCTCCGGCGCCAGACGCACGACGCTACCGTCATCGAGGCTGGCGGTGACCATCTCCGCATGCTCCGTGACGAACTCGGAGGCGCTCAGGACGCCGCCGGCGCCGCTCGGATCATAGGTGGCGCGGGCGACGAAGAACAGCAGCGCCGCCGCCGCTGCCCCTACCGCGATCCAACGCGGCCAAGCTGATCGTCGAAGGCCGACGACGCCGTGTCCGCCGAGCGGGCGGTCCGACTCGCGCGACCGGAGCTCGTCGAGCGACGGCGCGGGGAGCCCACGAGACTCCAGCGGGTCCGTGCGGGTCGAGAGCCTCCAGAGCAGCGCGGTCGTCTGATAGTGCGCCTCGTTGTGCGGAGACGCCCGTCGCCACGCATCCAGTTGCGCGGCCTCACCGGGTGTCAGTCGCTCCTGAAGCGCTGCGAGAATGAGTTCGTCCACTGATGGCCTGGGATCCACGTCGCGTCGGGGGAGTTCCCCGACTACGCGTCTTCACCAGCTACAACCCACGACGACGGCGATCATACTATCGGACCGCGCGATCGGGGCGGACTATCGGGCTGCGACGTCCTTTCCGCGGACGATCTGGAGGCTCGGAAAGGGCCGCTCGTCGAGGTACGGGCCGAGCATCACCCGTAGCTCGCGGAGCGCGCTCACGAGATGATTGGCCACCGTCTGCGGAGCGATCGAGAGGACATCGGCGATCTGCGCGTTGCTCAGCGCGTGGTAGCGTGAGAGCACGAACACCTCACGACGGCGCCCGGGCAGCCGTTCCACTGCGGCGGCGAGGGCGGCGGCCAGCTCGTCCTCCTCCACGCCCTGGCTGGGCATCGCCGTCGGCAAGCGGAGCACCGCCTCCTCGTCGAGCCAGCTCCGCTGCGTCTGCTGACGGCGCCACTCGTTGCTGGCGAGGTTGCGCACCACCCGGTAGAGGAATGGCCGCACGTCGTCGCCCCCGGGCACGGCGTGCCCGCGCTCCCACAGACGGACGAAGGCGCGTTGCACGACGTCCTCCGCCGCCTCCGTGTCGCCCAGCAGGCGGCTGGCGTAGGCGACCAGCGGGTGCCAGAACTGCCGCAGCAGTCTGCCCAGCGCCTCTGCATCCGGCACCACGCGCTCGCCATTGCCTGCACGCGCCGGCGCACCTAGTAGTTCCGGACCTTCCATTCTACTTGTCCGCCGTGATGTGACAGGACCATCGGTGGATCGGCAGTTGGCTGCCGCCCGGAGTGCCCGGCGCGCCAGCGACCGCCGCCGCGCCGGACCTCCACTCACTTCATCAGCAGCGCGTTCCAGATAAGCGGATAGGTCGCCATGCTCTGGGCGCGATACTGCGGTCGGAAGCCGAGCTTACTCATTCCCGCAACTCTGAGTGGGCGTGGTGCGAGTGCGGTGTGGTGAAAACGTGGCTACGCCGGCATGGCTGCCGGGTAGCCGGGTGTCGGTAGAGCGAGTGTGGCGATGCTGCGAGTGCGGTGGTGCTGCGGTGGGGCGGGTGGCGCGGGTGCTGTTGGCAAAGCTATCTGCTGTGGGTTAGCAGATAGAGCGTGTACGAGAGGTGGATCGGATGTAGTGCGTGGAGCGGGTGGGCGGTGCCGCGGGCGTGCCAGCCGTGCCTGGCACGATGCCATCTGCATCGGATAACCGTACCCGCGGATACTATATATGAAAGTGAGTGGACGAACGCAATAACCCCGAGCCCGCGGCACACATTTTCCTGAACTACGACTTGGCCGGGAAACATCCCGCGGACGGCGCGAGCCCGATGGCCTCACGAAGTCGCCCCCTACGGTCCTCGCGCACTATCATCAATATTGCCGGAGCAGAGCGGTGCGACCGCGGACCACGATGCACACCCACAACACGAGCACCACACCGCCGAGATGAAGCGCTCCCGCCAGCAGAAGGCCAGCGTCGCCGAGTGTAGGGAAGCCAGGAGGCCACTCGTTGCGGATAGCGCAGCCCCGAGTACGCTGTAGAGCACTGTGAAGGCGGCGACAGCCGGATCGATCGTGTAGCTCACGCCGGCGACTCAACTCCGCACGGCACCCAGGCCAGCGGCAATGATCAGGGCGCAGAGCGCAATGACCGTCCCGTACAGGGTTAGCGCTATCAGTTTTCCGGAGATCAGCGTCTCGGCCGACATGGGTGTCATGAGCAATACCTCCAACGTCTGCGGCTGGCGCTGGCCCCCGCGTCCAGACTTCCAGACGGCGGCGAACAAGCGCTCCAGTTCCGGATCGTCTACGAGGTTCAATCCCGCCCAACCTGCCGTGTCACCCTCGCCGCCCTTGAGGAACCAGCCGACGATCTCCGTGTGCACTGCGCGCGGCAGAGCGGAGAGGGGCCGTTCCAGCGCCGCTGGATCCACGCCTGGCCGAAGCCGTTCGCGCTGGTCAGGTGTGAGGCGGAACTCGTCGTCATCAGCCATCGTACACTCCGGTGGATTGGCGAGGTGCCATACCTGTTCTATCGATAGCAACCACGGTTGAAACGGTACACTTGCCTCCTCCCGGAAACGTCAGGCATGCCATCGTGCGACTACGATCCCTCGTCACGGCGGCGGCTCGCTAACCGCTGGCGGGCTCCGTCAACCAACGCGTCCCATTATTGCCGATCCTCATCTTACCGCGATCCTCATCTTACCGCGATCCTCATCTTACTGCTTGATGGAATCGATACAGCGGAAACGCCCGTCCGTATCCCGGCCGATTACTCCATGGCTCGCGCAGAATGCTCGGCCCTCACCTCGCGCCAGCGCTGGCGCGGCGAGCACGTCCGTCACGCGTTGCTGCTGAAATGCTGACAGACGTGAGCGCGGGAATTCGCGAAGAATAGAACGTGTGAGCGTATCGTTCACTGCCGCGAGCATGGCCGCCAGGACGCTGGCCTCCGTGCCTTGCTGGGTGCGAACGAGCTCACGTAAGCGCCGCGCCGCAGTATCGATCGACGCGCTGCGGGCGAGCCCGTAGACCGCCATCTGAAACTGGACCAAATGAGCGGTGGGTCTCGCAAACTTGAGAAAGATCGGCACGTACGCC